>JBFMAX010000074.1 GCA_040755395.1 Nitrospirota bacterium | reverse complement strand
TGGGACTATACAAGATATAGTGGTTTAAGTATTCTATAGAGTTATGGACGATAAAGCACTTTTTACGAAGGTATTGGGAATCAAGCTGCCCTGGTTTGTTGGTCAGGTGATTATGGACGAAGCGGAGGAGCGGATCGATATTTACCTGGATCACGAGCAGGATATACGGGTCAGATGTCCAGAGTGTGGGGAGTTTTATGGCCTGTACGATCATGCTCCGGAACGTGTGTACCGCCATTTGGATACGTGTCATATGAAGACCTTCATCCATGTACGGCCACCACGGGTAAACTGTCCTCGGCACGGGGTGAAACAGATCACCTCGGAGATTGGAGAAAACGGCTCCGATATGACGTATGCCTTTGAGAGCCGTGTCATCCGCGTAGTTCAGGAGTGTAGCATTGAGGCGACGGCACGACTTTATGGATTGAGCTGGGACAGGGTCTGGAATGCTTTGGAGCGAGCGGTTAGTCGCGGACGTGTACGCAAGGAGCATCGGATACCTCAGCGTATCGGAGTGGATGAGAAATCGATAGCCAAAGGGCACAAGTACGAATCGTTGGTGTACGACATTGAGGCGGGGACGGTGGAGTTTGTCTGTGATGATCGAGGGCAGGAGAGTCTTGAGAGCTACTATCGGCAGTTTACCAAAGAGGAACTGTCCAATATTAAGGCTGTGGCGATGGACATGTGGGATCCCTACATTGCGGCAACCAAGGCGTATGTGCCTGATGCGGACAAGAAGATCGTCTTTGATCGATTTCACGTAATGAAGCACGTTTTGGAGGCGGTGGATGCGGTCAGAAAGAGCGAGCATCGTGAGCTTTCGGAAAGTGGAGAACAGACTCTGAAGGGGACCAAGTATCTGTGGCTGTGGAGTGAGGAGAATATTCCTCAGTGGCGGCGGCAAGAGTTTGAGGCATTGCGTGCACAAGACCTGAAGGTGTGCCGGGCATGGGCAATCAAGGAGAATCTGCGTCATCTGTGGGACTATCGGTATGAGTCTCATATGAGAAACTATTTTCATC
>JBFMAX010000073.1 GCA_040755395.1 Nitrospirota bacterium | reverse complement strand
CCGTACTTGTGGAACGGAAACGGCGCGAGCTTGAGCTTTGCCGGCTGGCCCGCGCGCACGAACCCGGCATCGGCGTTGCCGACCCAGACCTCGGCCAGCAGTTTCTCGCCCTCCGGCACCAGGGTCATCAGGATGGTGCCCGGGGCCGCCACCGTGCCCGCGGTGTGGGTGGCCAGATCCTTCACCGTGCCCGCTGCCGGCGCCCTGAGCTCAAGCAGGGCGCGCCGGTGGCGCTGCCGGGCAAGCTCCTGCGTCAGCCGCTCAAGCTGGCCGGAGACCTCCAGGCGCTCGGCCTGCAGGCGGCGCCGGTACTCGGCCGACAGCTGCGCGAGCCTGCGCTCGGCCTGCTCGATCAGCGCAAGGTTCGAGCGCACCAGGTGCTCCTGCGCCCTCAGCTCCTGCTCGCGCTCGATGCGCTCGCGCCGGCGCTCGGCGGCCAGAATGCGCCCGGCAAAGCCCTCGCGCGCCAGCCGCTCGAAGGCCGCCTCCTGCTCGCGATAGTGCGGCAGGATTTCCTGCAGCTTCGCCCTCGTTTCCTCGGCCGCCGCAAGGTCATGGCGCGCCTTGTCCAGCACGGCGCGCTCCTGCGCGAGCGCACTTTCGTGGGCGCGCACGTTCGCCGCCTGCTGCGCCGCCACCTGCGCAAACAGCACCGGCGAATCGCCCGGCTCGCGCTCAAGCCCCCGGCCGGAGAGCTCCGCCTCGATGCGCCGCAGCCCCAGGCGCTGGCGCTCGAACTCGGCCTGCAGCGCGCGCAGCTCGGCCTCGGCAATCACCGGGTCCATGCGCATGAGCACCTGACCCTCGGCAACCTGCTCGCCCTCGCGCACCAGGATCTCGCGCACGATGCCCTGCTCGGCAGGCTGCACGATCTTGACATAGCTCGCCGGAACAAGCTTGCCCTCGGCCACCGCGACAATGTCCAGGCGCCCGACGTACGCCCACAGCAGCGCGCCGGCAACAAGCGCAAGCATCAGCCGCAGCATCCAGCCGGCAAGCGGCGCGGGCGGGCGCTCCTGGATGCGCAGCA
>JBFMAX010000072.1 GCA_040755395.1 Nitrospirota bacterium | reverse complement strand
GTCTTTTCCATAGTTTTCTCTCTGATTATTTAGAACTTTTATTCTGTTCCCATTGTACACCAACAAGGATGCTAAACCCAAATATTTTAATTTGTTACGCAAGGGGCAAGCCAACGGTTTGCGTTAGCCGCAAGTGGGCGGGACGAGACTCGGCTTGAGGGCAGTATAAACCCGAAGCGAGAAAAATGCTTGTAAGTCGCGGCGAATCCCACTTGTCGGCTGCACGCTTTGTTAGGCGTTTTCGGGTTGCGCCAGACTCCTAGACCAAAGACCAGAACTACGACTGACTTGACCACATTTTACAACCAACTTGCTCTTTGGCAACACCCAATTTGACCTGCCAAAAGACGCAATCACCGCAGCCAAACCTAAACCTGACCTACCGAAACAAAACTCTTTGCGAGACTGGCTGACCGACGAAAACTTGATCTGCCAGAACCTTGACCTTGCCAATGTCTCGACAAGCTCGACAACCAACCGATCTGCCGAAAAGACTCAACTCAAACTCGCCAAAACGCTTGCTATAACCATGATGCCGATTGCAGAAGCCTGACTGTACCGAAAAATAACTTTGCCAGCGAAACGAACCTTGCCGAACGAAAACCTTTGCCATCCAAGACCCGACCGAAACAGCGAAAGCCAATTGAAGCAACCTGACTCAATTGAACTAAAGCCTTTGCTATAAACCGACTTGACCAAACCTGAAGCCGAACTTTTCAAACGGTGGGAACTTGACCAAAAGATTCAAACTCTTGGGTCGAGCCTGTCGAGACCCTGAATTGACGCAACGCAAGATAACCGAAACCGCCGCCGCTAAACAAACCTGACTTGACCGACCTGAACCCCCGCTTGCAAACACGAACCCTGCTTTTCAAACTGCATGGCTTACACGGCGCAACCCGAACATCATCTTGCTTTGAGAAGAAAACGCCTAACGGTTGGCGTTAGCGGCAGGGCGGACGGGCAAGACTCCTTCGCCAACCAGAACCACTGCTGGGAAAGCCGCCCCGTACCACCAGGGCGAAGCCCTGTCCGCTGCACGCTG
>JBFMAX010000071.1 GCA_040755395.1 Nitrospirota bacterium | reverse complement strand
TGGCTTGGCGCGGTGATGGCAGAATTGCCGCCATGTTCGCGCCGGCTGTTGAAATGGCTTCGAAAAAACAGACGGTTGCGCGCGAACTGACGCCCGGCTCGCAAGGGCCGGGCGAGGATTGAAACCCTGCGCGTCCGCGCGCGCCGCATTGACCGCTTCGACGCCCGGCTCGCAAGGGCCGGGCGAGGATTGAAACGAGACATACTTGGCGACGTAGCCGGCCGCACTGCCGACGCCCGGCTCGCAAGGGCCGGGCGAGGATTGAAACCACCACCACGAAATGAAGTCACCGGCCGGGCAGGACGCCCGGCTCGCAAGGGCCGGGCGAGGATTGAAACATGGATCACGAGCCCATCTTGCTTGACGGTCGCGACGCCCGGCTCGCAAGGGCCGGGCGAGGATTGAAACCGGGCCGGTCGCTGAATACGACGGGCCATCGGCGGACGCCCGGCTCGCAAGGGCCGGGCGAGGATTGAAACCCGTCACTCCCGCGAAAATGCCGCCGCCTACCGGGACGACGCCCGGCTCGCAAGGGCCGGGCGAGGATTGAAACCGAAGCGTTGCCGACGGCGGTTTTGTCGGCCTCGGCGACGCCCGGCTCGCAAGGGCCGGGCGAGGATTGAAACACCATAGTTCGACCTCCGTGGTGCGGCTGATGGGGACGCCCGGCTCGCAAGGGCCGGGCGAGGATTGAAACTCCGGGTTGCGCAGCGGCAGCGATGGCGTCTAGCGACGCCCGGCTCGCAAGGGCCGGGCGAGGATTGAAACGAGCCGGTCGTTGGTGTCGTCGTCCGGCGTGCCGTCGACGCCCGGCTCGCAAGGGCCGGGCGAGGATTGAAACTGTTGGTTGCCGTGCCGTTGTCGACGACATTCGAGGACGCCCGGCTCGCAAGGGCCGGGCGAGGATTGAAACAACAGATCG
Organism: Nitrospirota bacterium; assembly: GCA_040755395.1. Taxonomy (NCBI): domain Bacteria; kingdom Pseudomonadati; phylum Nitrospirota; species Nitrospirota bacterium. The sequence continues at coordinate 153 of JBFMAX010000071.1, read as the reverse complement.
GCGGCGCGCCGGTCGGGGTCTGGCGCGACGCCCGGCTCGCAAGGGCCGGGCGAGGATTGAAACATCAGTAGCGCGCGCCCAAGCCATAGTATGGCGCGACGCCCGGCTCGCAAGGGCCGGGCGAGGATTGAAACGTCGCCTCGAACAGCCCGG
>JBFMAX010000070.1 GCA_040755395.1 Nitrospirota bacterium | reverse complement strand
CCGCCGGCGAGAGCGAACAGGCGCTCCCTCCCGCGCACCCCGCCTGCGACGAGGTGTACCACTTCCACAACACCACCGTATCATCCGCCTTCCGCACCTCCAGCAGATAATGCGTCGCCTGCGCGTGCCCCGTCCAACTGAATACATTGCTCCACGTGGTCAGCGTGCCAGACGGCGACACCAGCGTGTTCCCGCGCAGGTTCGCCGTCACACTCTTGTTCCCGTCCATCGTCACCGAAACAGTGCTTGCCGTCCCGCTCGCATCCCCACTCCAGCCCGTGAACACGTAGCCCGCGTTCGGCGTCACGCTCACCTGCACCACGCTCCCTGCCGTGTAGCCTCCCGTACAGTTCTGTGCGCTGCTCGTCACCACCCCTCCCACACTCGGATTGGCATTCACCGTCAGGCTGTAACACGCTCCCACCAGCGTGAAATTCGCAAAGTTCGTCCGGATCCCATACCCGTTCGTCGGGTCGTAGTCCGCCACCCGCCACTTGTAATCCCCGTTCCCCAGCCCCAGCGTCTCCGCCGGCGCAATCGCGCAGCTCGTGTCCGCGTCACATCCCACCTGCGCCGCCGTGTACCATTTCCACAACATTGTCACATTGTCCGACCGATACACTTCCAGCAGGTAGTTCGTCGCTCCCGACCGCCCCGTCCAGCGAAATTCGCGATCCCAGTTGCTCTGCACTCCCAGCGGCGCACTCAACACCGCATACCCCTTCAGCACATACCGCAGCGTCACCGCCTCCAGCACCGGCGTCTGTCCGCTGTCCGTCGTCGTCAGAACGGCGCGATACTGTATGTATTGCCCGCCAAAATTGTTCAGCGGCGACTGGTTCAACTGCCACAGCGTCCACGTCCCGTCCGCGTTGCCCGTGCGCACCTGCAACTCGATGCTCGTCCCTGCAGGCGTGCTGCCCGTCCAATCCAATTCCACCCAGTCCACCAAGTCGCCCGCATCGAACACCCGCGACTCGAACGTGCAGGTCGTCGAACCAGGCAGGTTCAGCCGCACCGCCCCGTCGCCAATCAGGTTGTCCACCACGCAGCTCCCCACCGTTCCGGCGCTGAAGTCGGAAGC
>JBFMAX010000069.1 GCA_040755395.1 Nitrospirota bacterium | reverse complement strand
GTCCAGCCGCCGCTCGATCTTGCCGTGCGAACGCGAAGCCATGCGGTCGCGCACCACCAGATCGGCCGCGGGATCGCGCCCGAGCGAGACCACCGTGCGCTCGTCCGACAGGACGGTTTCTCCGCCCTGCTGCATCTTCAGGCGCAGCACCGCGTTCTTCGGCTTGAGCACCGAACGCGCGGCGGCGAGCGTGGTCGCGTCCTCGCTCTGCTGCCACATCAGCTCGTAGGCTTCGATCGGCTCGGACTTGCCCTTGACCGCGATCTGGCTGATCTTGCGTGTCGCGCTCTTCAGCATCGGCGACATCCGCAGCACGGTTTCGCGCGCGGTGATGATCTGGCCCTTCACCGCGACGTGCGACAGGCGCGCAGCCACATTCACGGCATCGCCGAACACGTCACCGTCTTTCTCCACGATCGGGCCGTAGTAAAAGCCGATGCGGATGCCGATCTTGGTGCCGCCCACCGGAAGCAGCTCGTTGATCGCGCTTTGCATCTCGATCGCGGCGTCGGCCGCGGCGTCCGCGCTCGGGAATGTGGACATCACCTCGTCGCCGATCGTCTTGATCACCTTGCCGCGCGCAGCCTCGGTCTTCTGCCGCATGATGCCGACGCAGCGCTCGATGGCGGCGTGCGCCGCCTGATCGCCGGCTGTCTCGTACAGCCTGGTGCTGCCGCTCACGTCAGCGAAAAGGACTGCGGCCTCCGGCATGGCGCTCATCGGCTCACGCGAACATCGCCCGCAGGATGCGCCGCGCTGGCGCGGCGTCGGCCTGGCCGAGCCTGCGCGCGAGGCGCCTGGCCGGCAGGCACCGGATCTGGTCGAGCGCGACCGAGCGCACCCTGGCGCGAACCGAAATCGGAAACCGGGTCGGCCAGTCGCCGCCGGAAGGCATCAGGGGCGCGACGATGACCGTATCGAGAACCCGGTTCATCTCGTCGGGAGACACGACCATCACCGCTCCCCGGCCGGGCCGCAGCTCCGCCCAGTAGATTTCCCCCTGCCTCGGGCTTGCGGTCGTTCGAGTCGGCAATCGGATCTTCCCTTTTCCCGCCATGATGCTAGCGCACCCGGCCAGACTTCGCTGCCCGGAGCTTTTCTTCCCAGCCC
>JBFMAX010000068.1 GCA_040755395.1 Nitrospirota bacterium | reverse complement strand
TGGCTTGGCGCGGTGATGGCAGAATTGCCGCCATGTTCGCGCCGGCTGTTGAAATGGCTTCGAAAAAACAGACGGTTGCGCGCGAACTGACGCCCGGCTCGCAAGGGCCGGGCGAGGATTGAAACGTACTCCGCCTTGAGCTGGGCCACGAGCGCCCGGGACGCCCGGCTCGCAAGGGCCGGGCGAGGATTGAAACTCCGACATCGACGCGCGCATCGCCGCGCTCGAGGGGGACGCCCGGCTCGCAAGGGCCGGGCGAGGATTGAAACCACGCCAGCGCGGCCGCAGCGGCCATCGGGGGCACGACGCCCGGCTCGCAAGGGCCGGGCGAGGATTGAAACACGGCCAAAGGGGCGGACATGACGCGAGCGCTCAGACGCCCGGCTCGCAAGGGCCGGGCGAGGATTGAAACAGAGAGTCCGGTAACCAGCACATGATGGCCCGCCAGACGCCCGGCTCGCAAGGGCCGGGCGAGGATTGAAACCGCCTGGGCGCGGCGATCTGGTCGGCAATGCAGCGACGCCCGGCTCGCAAGGGCCGGGCGAGGATTGAAACGGCGTGCTGATGACCCGCAGCTTCAGGTCGGGGCGGACGCCCGGCTCGCAAGGGCCGGGCGAGGATTGAAACATGGCCGTGTATTCGCGGATGGCGTCCTCGCGCCGGACGCCCGGCTCGCAAGGGCCGGGCGAGGATTGAAACGTCGATGCGGGCGTAGGTACCGGCACCGCCGCCAGTGACGCCCGGCTCGCAAGGGCCGGGCGAGGATTGAAACCACTCGATGCGCAATGCCATCAGCGCTTCGCACCAGACGCCCGGCTCGCAAGGGCCGGGCGAGGATTGAAACACGTGTATGACCGGCGCGAAGGTGATCTGCATGGCGACGCCCGGCTCGCAAGGGCCGGGCGAGGATTGAAACATTCAGGCCTCCACCGCATGCCGGTTGGCGCTCCGACGCCCGGCTCGCAAGGGCCGGGCGAGGATTGAAACTGCCGCTCGACGCTCGTCAAGCGGCTGAAACAAAGACGCCCGGCTCGCAAGGGCCGGGCGAGGATTGAAACGATACGTCGCTGTCGGCGGCATCATCATCGGCGCGACGCCCGGCTCGCAAGGGCCGGGCGAGGATTGAAACCGCGACAGAATCACCGCGC
>JBFMAX010000067.1 GCA_040755395.1 Nitrospirota bacterium | reverse complement strand
CAGGCCAAGGCGTCGGCACCGTGGCGCGAGAGCTGGGGATCAGCGACCAGACGCTGCGCAACTGGGTCAAGGCTTTCGAAACCGGCAAGCTGGGCGGGGCTGGCGCCAAAGCGGTGACGCCGGAGCAGATGGAGCTCTCGCGCATGCGGGCAGAGAATGCCCGGCTGCGCCGGGAGAATGAAATTCTCCGAAAGGCGGCGGCGTACTTCGCGAAGGATGCGCTGTGAAATACGCCTGGATTGACGCGCATTGCAGGCAGTACGCGTTGAGCGAGCTGTGTCGGGTACTGGCGGTCAGTGTGAGCGGCTATCGCGCCTGGAAACGCGGTGGCAGCCCGGAGCGCAAGCGATTGACTGACGCACAGATGCTGGCGCTGATCGAAGCGATCCACGCCCAAGTGAAGGGCGCCTACGGCAGTCCGCGCATGACCGAGGAACTGCGGGCGAAGGGCTTTCCGGCCAGCAAGGAGCGTGTCGAGCGACTGATGCGGGAGAACGGCATCGAGGCCCGCCACAAACGCCGTTTCAAGGCGACGACGGACTCCAAGCATGCGCTGCCGGTAGCGCCGAACCTGCTGGATAGGGACTTTGCCCCGAGCGCACCGAACCAGGTCTGGAGCGCCGATCTGACCTACATCTGGACCGACGAGGGTTGGCTGTATCTGGCCGTGGTCCTCGATCTGTTCAACAGAGAGGTCGTCGGCTGGTCGATCAAGCCGCGCATGACGGCCGACATCGTGATCGATGCGCTGACCATGGCCTGGTTCCGCAGGAAACCGGCGCCAGGCCTGATTCATCACTCGACCGAGGTAGCCAATATGCCAGCCACGCCTTCCAGGCGCGGCTGAAGGAGTATGGCATGGTCTGTTCGATGAGCAGGAAGGGCAGCTGCTGGGACAACGCGCCCACGGAGAGCTTCTTCAACAGCCTGAAGAATGAGCGGGTGCATGGCACCCGCTACAGCACGCGGGCCGAAGCGGAAGTCGACCTGTTCGACTACATCGAACCGTTCTACAACCACAGGCGCCGCCATTCCACGCTCGGCTACGCCTCGCCGGTGAGGTTCCTGGAGGAGTGGATCAGCACTCAGCATGAGCAGCAATTGGCGGCATGATGCCGCTGGGTTGGAAGACGAAAAACAGAGGGAACCTCA
>JBFMAX010000066.1 GCA_040755395.1 Nitrospirota bacterium | reverse complement strand
TATTCAAGGATCTTGGTGACGACGCCGGCGCCGACGGTCAGACCGCCTTCACGGATGGCGAACTTCGAGCCTTGCTCCAACGCCACGGGGACAATCAATTCCACCGTCAGGTTCACGTTGTCGCCCGGCATCACCATCTCCACGCCTTCCGGCAGCGTGATGCTCCCGGTCACGTCCATCGTGCGCACGTAGAACTGCGGACGATACCCGCTGAAGAACGCCTTGTGACGCCCGCCCTCTTCCTTCTTCAGCACGTACACTTCCGCCAGGAACTTCTTGTGCGGCGTGATGCTCCCGGGCTTGGCTATCACCATTCCGCGTTCCACATCCGTCCGCTCGATGCCGCGCAGCAGCAACCCAACGTTGTCGCCCGCAATCCCCTCATCCAGCTGCTTGTGGAACATTTCCACGCCCGTCACCACCGTGCTCATGCTCTTCTCGCGCAAGCCCACAATTTCCGCCGGGTCACCCACGCGGATCACGCCGCGGTCAATGCGCCCCGTCACCACCGTGCCGCGTCCCTTGATCGAGAACACGTCTTCCACGCTCATCATGAACGGCTTGTCTATCTCGCGCTTCGGTTCCGGAATGTATTCGTCAATCACCCGCAGCAACTCGCGGATGCACTCGTATTCCGGCGCGTTCGGGTCCGTGCTCGGGCTGTCCAACGCCGCCTTCGCCGAACCACGCACGATCGGCGTCGTGTCGCCGGGGAAACCGTACGAGTTCAACAGCTCGCGCAACTCCAACTCCACCAGCTCCAGCAGCTCCGGATCGTTCATCTGATCCACTTTGTTCAGAAACACCACGATGCTCGGCACTTCCACCTGCCGCGCCAGCAGCACGTGCTCTCGCGTCTGCGGCATCGGGCCGTCCGGCGCCGCCACCACCAAGATCGCTCCGTCCACCTGCGCCGCGCCCGTAATCATGTTCTTGATGTAGTCGCGGTGACCGGGCATGTCCACGTGCGCGTAGTGCCGCTTCGCCGTCTGGTATTCCACGTGTGCAATGTTGATCGTGATGCCGCGCGCTTTCTCTTCCGGCGCATTGTCGATCTGGTCGTAGGCTTTGAATTCCGCCTGCCCCATCATCGCCGCCACTTTCGTGATCGCCGCCGTCAGCGTCGTCTTCCCGTGGTCAATGTGACCCATCGTCCCCACGTTCAGATGCGGCTTGCTTCGATCAAATTTTTCCTTCGCCAT
>JBFMAX010000065.1 GCA_040755395.1 Nitrospirota bacterium | reverse complement strand
GGTGCATTTGACATACTCTTTGACCTCTGTTCCCGGCTTATGCAGCGAGCAACCTCGACATTCGCATAAGGTTGTACGCTGCTCCGGCCAGCAATGCCTGCAATTCAGTCCTTGCTCTGCCCCGGAACCGGCTCTTCCTCAGTCCTCCGACTGTCTTGAGCCATCCAAAGATTTCTTCAATTTTCTTTCTGATTCTCTGACTAACCTTATATCCTTCATGACGAGTAGTTCTGCCGTCTATCGCAGAGCCGCCCCGCCGCTCAACATTGGCAGCAACATGCGGAGTAACCTTTTGAATCCTCATTTCTTTAACAAACTCTTTGGTGTCGTATCCCTTGTCAGCTCCTACTGTTTTAACAGGAATGTCTCGTCGCTTAAGTTTCTTAACCATGGTCATAGCCTCGGTGCGTTCCGCTCGATTGCCGGCAATGCTGACCGCAAGGTCCACCAAAAGCCCGTTTCTGTTTTCCATCAGGGCATGAGCGCCATAGCTCAACTTGGCTTCTTGTCCGTTACTTTTTCTCATAAGGCGACACTCAGGATCAGTCGTGCTCTGATGCGTATCATTGCGACGCTTCTCTCCACGAAAATTTACAGTCGGATTGCCAGGGTCATCATCTGTCCGGGGACAATCCTTTTCAGATTCTTCTTTAGGACGAAAACTTTTCATGCTGGCCCATGCCTCAATAAGGGTACCGTCAACGCTGAAATGCTCTTCGCTCAACAACTCCGCCTGACGAGCTCGCTGCACAATCTTTTGAAAAAAACGATGGGCCACTTTGTGCTCCAAAAGTCTGTCCCGGTTCTTGGTAAACGTAGTAGCATCAATAGAGGCTTCTTCCATGTTCATATCCAAAAACCAGCGAAACAGAATATTGTAATCGAGCATCTCGCAGAACTGCCTGTCAGAACGAACAGAAAACAGGGCTATCAGTATCTGAGCCTTCAACAAACGCTCCGGTGGTATCGAAGGGCGGCCAACCCTGCTGTACATACGGTCAAATATTCTTGTCATGCGCTTCAAAACAGCATCCGCTTGTTCCTTGATTGCCCTGATCGGATGGTTCCTTGGAACACGCTGTTCCGGAGAAAGATAGCTGAACATAAAGCCTTGCGGATCGTTGATGCCTCTCATCATGCCTCCTGTGATGATGTCGTTCATCAACTATACCTTATACGTATAAACATTGGAAGTAGTTTTTCAGCACCCTG
>JBFMAX010000064.1 GCA_040755395.1 Nitrospirota bacterium | reverse complement strand
AGTCAAGTCGCGATTTTTGTGGGTTTTTGTTCCGCGCCCCAGAGCGGGGCCATGTCCATGTAACGCCTGAACGCCCAGTCTTCTGTGACCCTGAGCATCACCACCGTGGCCAGGTTGGCCAGGCTCTCTTCGTTGGGAAACACGCCCACCACCCTGGTCCGCCGCTTCACCTCCCGAAAAAGTCGCTCCAGCACATTCGTGCTCTTGATGTGCCTCTGGTGACCGCTGGGAAAGTCCAGGTAGGTCAAGGCCTCCTCCAAACCCTGGGCAAACACCTCCACCGCCCGCTTGAACCGGTCCCCGTAGCGCTCCACAAACCCCCGGGCCAGGGATTCGGCGGTAGTCCGCCGCTTTGCCGCAAATACCTCCTGAAGCTCCTCGGCCACCACCTCCCGCTCCTGCTGCGGCACATGAGCCAACACATTGCGCGCAAAGTGCACCACGCACCGCTGCCAACGCGCCCCGGGAAGCTCCGCCATCACCGCCTGGCGGATGGAAAGGTGGTCATCCGAAATGACCAGCCTCACCCCCTGAAGCCCCCGCTCCAAAAGGCCCTTCAGCAGGTTGCGCCACGCCTCTTTCCTCTCCCCACCTGCCGGCTCCACCGCCAGCACCTCCCGGTATCCCTCCTCGTTCACCCCCAGCGCCACCAAAACGGCCAGGTCCACCACCCGCCCGCCCCAGTTCACCTTGAAGTAACTGGCGTCCAGGTACAGGTAGGGGTAAGCCCCCTCCAGAGGCCGCCGCCTCCAGGCGAAAAGTTCCTCCTCCAAACGCTGGGCGATCCGGGAAACCGCGTCCTTGCTGATCCGCACCCGCGAAAGCCCCTCGGTGATAGCGGCGATCTTCCGGGTGGAGACCCCTTGCAGATACATCTCCAGCACGGCCTCTTCCACCTCCCCCGTCATCCGCTTGTAGCGCTCAAAGACCTCGGTGAGGAAGGCCCCCTCGCGGTCCCGGGGAACCTTGAGCTGGGTGATCTTGCCCACCGGCGTGATCAGGTCCCGGGTGTAGTACCCGTTTCGCTCCCCCCGCCGCCTTGGCGTGCGCTCGCGGTAACCGGCGCCCAAATGCTCGCTCATCTCCTCCTCAAGCACCGCCTCCATCACAGCCTTCACCCCATCCCGGATACGCCGGCTGATCTCTTCCTTGGTCAACTTCCTCATCTGTTCCCGGTCCATCCGCCCCTCCGTGCTTAACCCACAAGATAAGCGACACTACC
>JBFMAX010000063.1 GCA_040755395.1 Nitrospirota bacterium | reverse complement strand
CGAGATGATGAAGGGCGCGGGCACCCGGTGCTTCAAGATGCGCGCGGGCATGCCGGTGCTCGGCATCATCGGCAAGATGGGGGTGACCCGGATGAACGGCGGCTGCTGGGCCTTGCTGGACACCTGGATCCGCAAGGTCGGACCGGCGCAGGCGCAGGGCGGCCGCTATTTCTCCAATTACACCTGGCACGGCGATCAGAATCCGGCGCATCCGTGGTGGGCGGGCGTCCAAACATCCGACATCGACCTCGCAGACATGCGGTTCTCCAAGCTCAACACGAGTTGGGGCAAGAACTTCGTCGAGAACAAGATGCCGGAAGCCCACTGGAAGCTGGAATCCATCGAGCGGGGCGCCCGGATCGTGGTGATCACGCCGGAGTATAACCCCGTCGCCTACCGGGCAGATTATTGGATTCCGGTCCGCAATAACTCGGACGGTGCGTTGTTCTTGGGCGCGATGAAGATCATCGTGGACGAGAACATGCACGACATCGACTTTCTGAAGGAGTTTACGGACGCGCCGATTCTCGTGCGGACCGACACGTTGCAATACCTGGATCCGCGCGACGTGATCAAAGACTATCAGTTCCCGGACTTCTCGAAGAGCTATTCGGGCCGGGTGCAGTCGTTGAAGCCGGAGCAGATCGAGCGGCTGGGCGGCATGATGGTCTGGGACCTCAACAAGAACCAGGCGGTGCCGCTGCATCGGGAATTGGTCGGCTATCACTATCGGAAGAGCGGCATCGATGCGGCCTTGCACGGCACCTACCGGGTGAAGCTGCTCAACGGCCGGGAAATCGACGTGATGCCGGTCTGGCAGATGTACCTGGTGCATTTCCAAGACTATGATCTGGACACCGTGCACCAGATCAACCGGGCGCCCAAGGACCTCATCGTCCGGTGGGCGCGCGACGCGGGGACCATCAAGCCGCACGCCATTCACAACGGCGAAGGGACGAACCATTATTTCCACATGACGGCGTCTGCCCGCGCGGCGGCGATGGTGTTGATCATCACCGGCAACGTGGGCAAGTTCGGCAGCGGGCAACATACCTGGGCCGGCAACTACAAGGCGGGTATCTGGAATGCCACGCCCTGGTCCGGCGCCGGGTTGGCGGTGCACACGGGCGAAGATCCCTTCAACATCACCCTGGATCCCAACGCCCACGGCAAGGAGATCAAGACCAAGTCGTATTACTATGGCGAGGAAGTCGGTTACTGGAACCATGGCGAT
>JBFMAX010000062.1 GCA_040755395.1 Nitrospirota bacterium | reverse complement strand
TGTTTGAAGCCGCCCTGGGGATAGCCGATCCGTGGTTCATCCGGGGCGTCGATTTCGATGCCGCCAAGAAGACGCTGACCATCGGCGTCGATTTCATCGCCGGCAGCCGGTTTGCTGTGCCCGGCATCGCGGGTGAGCATCCGGCGCATGACACCGTGACCAAGCGCTACCGGCACCTCAACTTCTTCCAGCACGAGTGTTATCTGGAAGTGCGCATGCCCAGAGTTCGGCTGCCCGATGGCGGTGTGCGCCTGGTCGAACCCGAGTGGGCCGGAAAGCTCGCCGGCTTCACCCTGTTGTTCGAGGCGCTGATCATCACCTTGTGCCGCGAGATGCCGTTCGCGGCGGTCGCGCGGCTGGTGAATCTGTCCTGGCATCGCGTGGCCGCCATCTGCGGGCGCTACGTCGATCTGGCGCGGGACGCTGCCGATTTCTCGGAGGTCGCCCGGCTGGCCGTGGACGAGACCTCGCGCGCCAAGGGCCATGACTACATCACCCTGTTCGCCGACGCCGACGAGCGCAAGGTGCTCTTTGTCGCCGAGGGACGCGGGGCCGATACCGTCGAAGCCTTTGCCCATGATCTGAAGGCGCATGGCGGTACGCCCGAAGCTATCGAGTCGGTCTCCATCGACATGTCGCCCGCCTTCATCAAGGGCGTCGGCGAGCATCTGCCCAATGCCCGCATCACCTTCGACAAGTTCCACGTCGTCGCCCATGCCAGTCGGGCGGTGGATAAAACGCGGCGCATCGAGCAGAAGACCGACCCGACGCTCAAGGGCCTGCGCTGGGCATTGCTCAAGGACCGAAGCACGCTCAGTCCCGGCGCGCAGGCCGACCTCGATGCCCTGGTCGCGCAATTCACCACCAAGCGCACGGCCCGCGCCTGGCTCTATCGTGAGCGGTTGCGCGCCATTCTGGAGCGCAAGCAGATCAACGTCGTGCGCGGCATGCTGGCCCAGTGGGCTACCGGCGTCCTGCGCTCGAAGGTCGAACCGATGAAGGAGGTTGCCAAACTCATCCGCAATCATATGGAGGGCATCGTCGCCTGGGCGCAGACACGCCAGACCAACGGCTTCCTCGAAGCCTTGAACGGCCTGTTCCAGGCCGCCAAGCGCAAGGCGCGGGGCTACGGCCGTTTCTCCACCATCCGCACGGTCATCTTCCTCATCGCCGGCAAGCTCGACTTCTCCAGCTTCAACCCGCATGCCGCTTAACCCACTCGAAATTCAAAAGAGCC
>JBFMAX010000061.1 GCA_040755395.1 Nitrospirota bacterium | reverse complement strand
GGCGCTGGTCTCTTTCCTCGATGAAAAGGGCACGCCTGCCGTCGTCGAGCGCGCCTGGATCCTGCCACCGGCATCGCGCATCGGGCCGCTGACCCCGAACGAGCGCCAGCAGGTGATCCGCTCCTCCCTGGTCTACGGCCACTATGAAAAGATCGTCGATCGCGAGTCGGCCTACGAGATCCTGCAATCCCGCGCTGGTGGAGGTGCCGCGGCTGGCGGGGCGACGCCAGTGAAAGTCGGCGCTGGCGGCACGGCATCCCAGCCCCCGGCGGCCGAAGGGGGTGGTTTCCTCAGCGAAATCCTGTTCGGCCGCACCGGCCCGCGCGGTGGGCAGACCGATGGCCTGGTGCAGGCCGCGGCTAAAAGTGTGACGCGCACCATCGCCAGCCAGGTCGGCCGCGAGCTGGTGCGTGGCGTGCTCGGCTCCCTGCTCGGCGGCAGCAGGCGGCGTTGAATCCCGGAATTTGGGAATGCGGATTTGCCGCGGACGGCCGGGGCAGCCGGGCGCGTGATAATCTCTGCAGCCTCGAGGGAGGGTGACATGCACGTCAGATCATGGGTGGCCGCATCGCTGCTGGTGTGCGCTTTCATTGGTCATGTCCATGCGCAGAGCGATGCGCCGGCCTTCTCGCTGCGCGGCTTCGGCACCCTGGGTCTGGCGCGATCCTCTTCCGACCAGGCCGAATTCGTGCGCGACTTGTCGCAGCCTGTCGGCATCAAGAACGGGCAGTGGTCAGGCAGGATCGACAGCATTTTCGGTCTGCAGGCGAATTGGCGCCCGAGCGCGGACCTCGAGCTCGTCGGGCAAGTCGTCAGCCGGCTGCATTACGATCGCAGCCATAACCCGGAACTGATGTGGGCATTCGCGAAATGGGAGCCCGATCCGCGCCTTGCGGTGCGCTTCGGCCGCATCGGCGCGGACTTCATGATGCTCGCCGACTCGAGACTGGTCGGCTATTTCTATCTGACGGTACGGCCGTCGGCGGATTTCTTCGGCCCCCTGTTCTTTTCTCATTTCGACGGTGCCGATGCCGCCGTTACGCTGCCGGCAGCCGGTGGTCTTGCACACCTCAAGGCTTTCGCTGGCCGGACGCACGAAAAGGCTGCTGGGGGGCTTGGTGTTTGGGATACCAGTGGCTCGCCGGTTGCCGGTCTGGTGTTCGACTACACCAGCGGTCCCTGGCAGTTGCGCGCGCAGGCGGCGCGCATCCGGTTCGCGGCGGACATGAACACCGGCTTTCTCGAAGCACCGCTGTTGGCC
>JBFMAX010000060.1 GCA_040755395.1 Nitrospirota bacterium | reverse complement strand
CCGTTGGGCGCACCCGTTCATACGAAGGAGAAAAAATGAGCCGCTCCGTTAAAACACATCATGTCGTATTTCTAGCGATGTTAACAATTGCTATCACAATAGCATGTTCTTTTTTGTCTTCAGGTTCCCAACAAGAATCGGACAATGAGACAGATTCAACTCAGACAACCAGCCAAGAAGAATCAAGCAACATTGAGCCCACTCAACAAAGTTCACAACCTTCAGGTGAAACCAGCGACTCAATAGTAAGTTTTGAGATTTACGAATACAAAGAAGGCTTGACACCTGGCGACCACTTTGTCAAACAAGGTGACGGATGGAAACCATACCATGCAAAGTTTAGGGTAGTAGCAAATGGCACTTTTTCTGGACAATATATCCTTGATATTGGGAAATACAACATGGCGAATATCGGACTCGACACAAATGACGCCAACGACCCATATATTGTGACAGAGGAGGGATATACGTACGGAAACACTTTGGAAACCTTTGACACAATTGATTTAGGTTTCCCACTTGTGTCAACTCAATTGGATTTATTTTCGGGTATCCCAATGAGTGGAAATCGCGCCTTAAATGGCAGCTTAATCTTCTATGAAGTAAATTTTAGTGTGCCTGAAAAACTTACACCCAAAACATTGGTAGTTCCTGCTCTTGATTACTCGGTAGATTTACCTCCTCTCAACACCGATAACTTCTCTGAAATTTCGATACAAACCGAACAAATTGTAAATTTTCCTGCGACAATCGCAATAGACCCCAATGTTGATATCAAGGTATCTAATTTTCTTGAAGACGATACATACATTACTGTTGATTACGAAGTCACAAATAAAAACATAGCAGAAGATGAATATGGCTTTTTCTATGCAGCCCTAATTGATTCATACGGTTTTGCATCACGCCAACTACTGAAAGTTTTTGGACAGTCATATTCTGAATGTAATGACATTGGATTGGCATTGAGTTTTGACAATATTACAGTAGGACCTGGTCAAACTAAAACGGGCTTGCTTTGCTTCAAAAAGAATACCAATTACACTTCCTCGTTTTATGTGCTGTATTTTTCCTTCGGCGGTACGGCAGGATCAGATAATAAAGCAATATTGATAAAGCCTTAATTTTGGTTTGCAGGTAACGAGTCTTGCATTCCATGAGTGCGCCCAACACAGCGTGCAGCGGACGGCGGGTATGCTCCCCGCCCGAAGCGGGTCTGTCCCTTCGGCTTTGGTCTACGCTCGGAGTTTGTCCTGCCAAGTCCCGCCGCCGCTAACGCAAACCGTT
>JBFMAX010000059.1 GCA_040755395.1 Nitrospirota bacterium | reverse complement strand
GTGTTCGGCTGAAACACATGCGGCAGCGTGACGTTGCCGGCGACCGCTCCGCCGGCGATGACTGCGCCGACCAACAGCGACGTCCACAGATGCTTGTTTTGAAGGTTCTTCATGAGCCAGTTTCCCCTTGCGTTGGCTACTGCCAAGTCCCCGTTTCCCAGTTCATCTGATCCCAGTGATTCAGCGCGCCGGCGTCGGGGAGGCCGCCGTCCAGGCCTCCATCCACATCGGCGCCCGCGTCACCGACACCGGCGTCCGCGCCCGCGTCGTCGACACCGGCATCCGTGCCAGGGTCGACGGGCCCGCCATCGCCCCCACCAGCGTCCAGAGACATTCCGCCATCCGTCCCCGAATCCGCCCTCGGGTCGAGGACGCAAATCCCCGATGACGAACAGACTTGCCCATCAGGACAGCCCGCGTTGTCGACGCACGGCTTCGGACCGTCCGTGGGGCATCCGGCGAGACACACGCCGATGCCAACCACCGCCACCAGTCGTAGCCATCTGGTCATGAAGCCCTCCCCGTTCTTCGGACCACGCGCCGCGTAGCAAGTGGGCCCCGACGTGTCAAGTGCATCAATTGAAGCGTCATGCGCCTTGATGTGAAATCGAGAGACACCGACACAGGGCTGATGATGTTCGGCTGAAAGTCTTCGATGAAGACGCTCGCCCAGCCCCTCGCGTCGGCCGGCGTCTCGGGTGCAGCCGTTCGTCTGGCTTGTCGATTCCATGGCGCCGGAGGTGAATGCTTGTGACGTCGAGCGCCGGCCACTATCTGTCGGCTTGTCATGCAGACACGATGCTGGGCGGCGCTGGCCGCAGAGAGGAAGCTGGAGCCCTTCACCATCGAGCGCCGTGACGTCGGCGCCTCGGATGTCCTCATCGAGGTGCTGTACTGCGGCATCTGCCACTCCGACATCCACCAAGCGCGCGGGGAGTGGGGCCGCTCCAGCTACCCCATGGTGCCGGGCCACGAAATCGTCGGCCGAGTCACCGAGGTGGGCGCGCGGGTGACGAAGTTCGCGCCGGGCGAACTCGTCGGCGTCGGCTGCATGGTGGACTCGTGCCGCACCTGCGCGCCGTGCAGCCAGCACCACGAGCAGTTCTGCGAGGCCGGCCCCGCGTGGACGTACAACTCCACGGAGATTGACCGGAAGACGCCCACCTTCGGCGGCTACTCCACGCACATCGTCGTCACCGAGGCCTTCGTGGTGAAGGTGCCCGAGTCGCTCGACCTCTCGCGCGCTGCGCCGCTCCTGTGTGCGGGCATCACCACCTACTCGCCGCTGCGCCAGTGGAA
>JBFMAX010000058.1 GCA_040755395.1 Nitrospirota bacterium | reverse complement strand
CCATCGACGAACTTTCTCCCTGCATACACATCAGACAATAACCAGAATCCTTTCAAAGTCCGGAAGCTCTTTTCTGCAACCTGAAGGAGCTTCCAGATCATCGCCGTTGCATTTTGGATCTTCTTGAAACGCTTTGCCGCATCCGTTCTCAGCCTTACCGAACTGAACGGTGATTCCACTACGTTGGTCGTCCGAAGATGCACCCAGTGCTCCTTCGGGTACGAATAGAATGTCACCATCCGATCCCAGTCGGTCATGAGTTTCTCTGCCGCCTTCGGATAATCCTTCCCATACCGTTCAACAAATACATTCCTGAGTTTTACGCATTCTTTAACAGTCTCAGCATAGGGAATACGCTTGAGATATTCAGCGGCCTCAGACCGTATCCTCTTAGGGAAACAGTCCAACACGTTTCTGATCTTGTGGTTCCAGCACCGCTGCTCGTTGCCCTTAGGATGTAGCTCTGCAAGGGCTGACCATATGCCAAGATGCCCGTCCGCAATCGTCATGCTGCCAAGTTTGAGCCCCCTGGCGGCCATATCTCTCAGAACCCCGCTCCATGATTCCTTGCTCTCACGATAGCCGCTCTCACAGGCCAAGAATACTTTATGTCCGTTGGTGAGCGCCCCAATTATTACAAGAAGAGCTGCTTTGTCTTTTTCAAGTCCGGCCTTTACATATATCCCATCGGCCCACTGATACACTACTTCAAGCCCGGATAAATCCCGGCCTTTCCATTCCTCATACTCCAACTGCCATTTGGCTTTCAACCGATCTATTGATGATGCCGACAACGGCGCTCCTTCTCCCAGCAGTCCCCGTAACGCCAATGTAAAATCACCTTTGGCCAATCCGTGCAGATACAGCTCCGGCAGAAGCTGCCCTACCTCTTTTGTCCGACGCTTAAAATACGGCATGATCTTGCTCTCAAAGGGCTCCTCTGTGCCTCTCATGCGAGGCCGCTGGACTGTAATCGTACCGTTCATTAATGCGAATTTCTTCGGCTTCCCGTACCCGTTCCGATATCCCCGAGTGCCATCAATTACTTTCATCCTCTCGGATTTCTTCCTCCCCAGAAATTCCTCAACCTCTTCTTCCAAAATGTCCTGGATATATTCCTGCGCCTTCAACCGAACCATTTCCTCCAACATATCATACGTCCTGCTTGGCTGCTTTGCTGCCTCAGTGATACCCTTTCGCATGGGTGGTGTCTCCTTTTCTTTTGTTGATTTCGAGCTCAACATTTAAAGATTTAGGATACACCGCCTTTTGTCTATTTACACACTTTTTGATTGTACCTC
>JBFMAX010000057.1 GCA_040755395.1 Nitrospirota bacterium | reverse complement strand
ACTATAAGGACTTCCCCGGAACTGCAACGGTGACGAGAGAAGGTCTGACTGCGTCACTATAATCGGCCTGTTTGTGAGCATTCGAAGTGCTCTGGCCCTGATGAAAGCCGCACGCCCGGTCCTCGCTCGTTAGTCGGCCAAGGATGCAGCCGTCGAGTTTGACCAGGTTTTCCGGGCGTCGGTCTGACCGTTTCGTCATCTTCGGTTGCAGTCGGCGGAGGTGATCAGTTCGGCTTGTAAGGGACCTCATGGGCGAGCACGGCCCAGGCGATGCGGGCGTTCTTGTTGGCAATCGCCACGAGCGCGCGGAAGTAGCCGCGACGTTCCTGGAGTGCCAGCGCCCAGCGCGAGATTCGGTCCTGGTGCATCGGCGCGGTCTGCAGCACTGAGCGCGCTCCTTGCACGAGCAGGTTCCTGAGGTACGCATCGCCGCGCTTGCTGATGTGGCCCAGGCGCGATTTACCGCCGGTGGAGTACTGCCCCGGCACCAGGCCGACCCAGGCGGCGAACTGCCGCCCGTTCTTGAACTCCCGGGCGTTACCCACAGTGGCTACGATCGCAAGGGCCGTGGTCGCGCCGATGCCGCGGATCTGCATCAGGCGCCGCGCCGGCTCCGAGAGCTTGGCCTGAACGTGGATCTGTGCGTCATACGCATCGATACGCGCATCGAGTATGCGCAGCTGCGCGAGTAGATCGCCAATCACCCGCCTGGCGAGCTCGGGTAGCGCCTCGGCCGCTGTCGCTGCCTGCCGGCGCACCGTCACCGAGCGCAGCGGCAGCACGACCCCGAATTCCGACATCAGGCCCCGCAGCCGGTTGATGGTCGCCGTTCGCTGCACCACGAACCCCTGGCGCACCCGGTGCAGCGCCAGCAGCGCCTGCTGCTCGGTCGATTTCACCGGCACGAACCTCATGCTCGGGCGCCTCACCGCCTCGCATACCGCTTCGGCGTCGTTACCGTCGTTCTTGGCGCTCTTGCGGTACGGGGCCACAAACTTCGGCGCCATGAGCTTAACCGTGTGACCGTACTGCTCGAAGCGCCGACCCCACTCGTGCGCACCGGAGCAGGCCTCCATCCCGATCAGACAGGGCGATAAGCCTGCCACCACCTCGAGCAGCCGATCGCGGCGCACCGTGCGCCTGAGCGCCACCCGCCCAGCGCCATCCACCCCGTGCAGCGAGAACACGCTCTTTGCCAGATCGATCCCCACGGTAGTAATCTGCTCCATGACTTCCCCTCTCGTTCAGATTGAACACGCAAAATCAATCTTGGCACTTCGATGCCGAGCGGACTACGGCCCGCTTCGAGTAGGGGAAGTCCCTTTCATTCGTTAG
>JBFMAX010000056.1 GCA_040755395.1 Nitrospirota bacterium | reverse complement strand
AACTATCATACTTATCCTGAAGATTGACCCAGTTTTCTAACGCTCCAACATAATGACCAAGATGCAAAGGACCTGTGGGTCGCATACCTGTCAATATTCTTTCTTGTCTTTCAAGACTCATTGTATTATTTTACTTTTTAGCCCCAATATATTGTACGCTTTTTCTCCGGCTAGAACAGGAACAAACCCATCCGAACACCTCTCAAAATTTTTATATTTTCCTCTTTTGTCTATAATACCGTATACTTCGTAGATTTTAGCTTTAAATTGTTTGCCCTTTTGAATGTTCTTAATGCAAGAAAGGGTGCTTTTATAGGCATCCCAGGTGTTGTGGTTACCTGTTTCAATGGAAAGACCTTTTCGATAATTTATTAATGAGTGGCCTTCTTTGATGTTGTACTTCATGTAAACAACATGCTTAAGACCAGTGGTTAATGCTAGTGGAAGCATTTCAAGATCCACGATTATCACAAAAGGATCTGATTTTGCGGACATAGTGTGAAAGTCGATAACTATTTCGTTTTGAGGAATTATTTTAAGTAATTCCTTAGCCCGTTTTTCTTCGTAGCTGTTTCCATCGGAACCAAAAGATTTATTCAAATCTTTATCTATAAATCTTTTAAATAAGCAAGCGGCTTTGGGGTTTGCAACTACTTGTGGAAGATTGTTTTCCGCCAAACAAACTGTTGGAACAATTTCATCGCCGTGAATGGCGGTCACAAAAATCATGCCATTTTTTGTTTTACTGGACCTACGCAAATTAATGCATCTCCGTGTTGCCAATCTATTGAGGTAATAGCGATTCCTTCAAACATTTCCATGTTGCCATATAGGCTTGATTCACCATAACGACTCTTGTCAACTATACCGCATTGGTTACGTGTGCCTATGTCTGTTGCGTAGCGTTTTGCGTCCCTATCGTTTAGATCAGCCAATTTCATACCCAATTGAAGCATTTTTGAGTTTTGGGTATGGAAACCTAATAGATCGGCGTTTGTCTCCCTTAGCTCTTTACTTAAGAGTTTAAATGCTAAACCAGAACCTTGGTATTCATTGTCAACAATGATTCCCTCTAAATGATAAAGTATACTCCCTCCATTATTAACAGACTTGAGAGTAGCACAGATAAATGCGATTGCATTGCCACCATTTCGTACTATAACCAAGCGATCTGAGCCTCTAATATGATTAAACACATCTTGGTAGAGCTCGTCGGTCTCTTCTTGCATAAAGCCGCGGCTTGTCAAACCAACCAATTCCTTTGCTAGTATCTGAAATTTCTCTTCCTTGAGTGTTGAGGTAATATAAGTTTCAACTTGAAATAGGTTGAGTAAT
>JBFMAX010000055.1 GCA_040755395.1 Nitrospirota bacterium | reverse complement strand
CGTAATGACCCCCAAAAGTCAAGACAAAATCGGCCGGGTTGAAGGGAGTCTTTTAAATTTGGTAACGGGAACTGAACACCACTTGAGCCATTATCTATCTCGCCCGGCTACCGTCAAGGGCAAGGGCTTGCGCCGCCGCTACGCGGCCCCTTGACCGCCGCCGGGCTGCGATAGGAGTTGCACCCAAGAGGTGTTCAGGATGAATTATGGGCTCAGCACCCCCTTTCTCAAGCGGCGGTCTGTTGAGCCAGGTAGGCCCGGTATTCAGCCGGTGAGCAGTAACCAAGGGCCGAATGCAACCGTTCAGTGTTGTAGAACTGGATATACCGCTCGATGTCCTGCCTGGCTTCGTCAAAGTCCCGGTATTCGGTGAGCCAAACGGCTTCTTCTTTCAGCGTGCGGAACCACCTCTCAATAAAGGCATTAGCGTCTGGGTTGTTGTAACCTGTCCGTTCGTGGGTTATGCCGCAGTCGCGCAGCACCTTGACAAAACGTTTGCTGGTCATCTGACAGCCGTTATCCGACCTGATGGTCAGGTTCTGATCCCGGGTGCCGTGGGGGAACCGGTAGTTGAGTGCCATATCTACGGCCTCCAGCAAGATATCGGTGGTGCAGCGCTGGGAAAAGGCCCAGCCGATGATCTCCCGGTCAAAGGCGTCAATGACCGCAAATAAATACCCCCAGCCGTCGGCGCCGCACCAGACCTTGGTCATATCAACCTGCAAGTGCTCGTTCGAACGGGTTACCGGGATGCGGCCTGATTCTTTGGTGCGCTTCGCAACACGTTCTTTGACCGGTACGGTGAGGCCTTCTTCCTGCATGATCCGCTGCACTTTCTTCCGGTTGATGGAGCGCCGTAACCGGTTCCGTAAGACGGCGGTAACCCGGCGGTAGCCGTAAGTCGGGAACTGGATGCAGATCCTAATGATCGCCTGCTTTACCTCGGCGTCTTTGTCGGGCCGCTCTTTTTGGGGCTTGTCAAGGAGCAAGCTGTAACAATACGTTCTGTTCAAGTCGAGGGTCTTGGCAATAAGGGCGATCTTATACCCGTCCTTATGGAGTGTCTGAACCAGCACCCGGACGGTTACTTCAGGACCCAGTTGGTCTTTTTTTTAAGGATGTCAATCTGCATAGCCTGCTCGCCAATTTTGGCCTGGGCCTCCCGGAGTTTGCGCTCTAGCTCCTGCTCCCGGCTGGAGGGACCGTTTTGCAGGGCGGCCTTGCCGCCTTTCAGGAAGGCGTCCCGCCAGCGGTAAAACTGGGACTGGGAGATTTGGTGCTCCCGGCAAATGGCGGCTATGTTAGCTTCAGGCATCAGACCTGCCAAGACGATTTGCATCTTTTCTTCGGCTGTCCACTGACGCTTCGGCATGGTTCTTTTCCTCCT
>JBFMAX010000054.1 GCA_040755395.1 Nitrospirota bacterium | reverse complement strand
GAGGGTGTCAGGAATTCGGTGTTCCGACCGGAGCGGCGGGTTGATGCCGTTCGTCGTTGGACTTCTCTGACACGTTCATGGGGCGTCGGGCAAGCGGCCCTCGAAGTGGATGTTCAGCTGCAGCCGCGCCGTCAGCCAGTCGCGGTGGCCGCGGCCCCAGGTCGCCTTCGCATTCCTGATGGCGAGGTACAGCAGCTTCAGCGCTGCCTCGTCGGTGGGCAGCGGCCCGCGCGTCTTCAGCGTCTTCCTCAGGATGCGGTTGAGGGCCTCGATGGTGTTGGTCGTGTAGATGGCGTGGCGGAGCTCGGCGGGAAACTGCAGGAAGGGCTGCCACTCCGTCGCGCGCGTGCGCCACGGTTTGAAGACGTGGCCGTACTTCGGGCCCCACTTCTCCTCGGCGGCGTCCAGCGCCGCCTCTGCCTCCTGGACGTTGGCCGCCGTGTAGATGGCCTTCAAGTCCTGGCAGATGGGCCGCAAGTCCCGGTACGAGACGTAGCGCGTGCTGGCGCGAATCATGTGCACGATGCACGTCTGGAAGATGGCCCTGGGGAAGACGGCCTCGACGGCCGCCGGCAGCCCCGTGAGGCCGTCCGCGCAGAGGATGAGGACGTCCTCCACGCCGCGCTGCCGCAAGTCCGTCAGCACGGTGGACCAGAATTTCGCGCCCTCGGTGCGCTCGAGCCACAGGCCCAGCACGTCGCGCTCGCCGTCGAGGTTGACGCCCACGACGAGGTGCACGGCCTTGTTCTCCACCTTGCCCTGGTCCCGCACCTTCACCACCAACGCGTCGATGTAGACGATGGGGTACACGGCATCGAGGGCGCGGCTCTGCCACTCGGCCAACTCGTCGACGACGGCGTCCGTCACCCGGCTGATGAGGTCCGGGCTGACGTCGACGCCGTAGATTTCGTGGAGGTGCGCGCGGATGTCCCGCGTCGACATCCCCCGCGCGTACATCGAGAGAATCTTGTCGTCGAAGCCAGCGAAGGCGCGCTGGTGCTTCTTCACCAGCTGCGGCTCGAAGCTGCCCGCCCTGTCTCGTGGCACGTCGATGTCCATCACGCCGTAGTTGCTGCGGACCTTCTTCGTCCGGTGGCCATTCCGGCGATTCGTCTGCTCATCCGGTGGCTCCTCGCGGGCCTCGTAGCCGAGGTGCTCCGACATCTCCGCCTCGAGGGCTTTGTTCACCAGCGCCGCCGTCAGCTGCCTCAGTAGGCCGTCCTTGCCTGTCAGCCCAGCCGGGCCTCCCGCTGCCGCCAACAACTCTTCCAGCAGCTCGGGCCGAAGGGCCGGCGGCTGCTTCGCCGCCGCCGGGGTGTCACCGCTCGCCGACTGCTTCTTCGACTCGACCTTCTTCTTCCTCGCCATGGGTGCTCCTTTGCAGAGCCACCCCGGACCGAAACACCGAAATCAGGACACTCCCT
>JBFMAX010000053.1 GCA_040755395.1 Nitrospirota bacterium | reverse complement strand
AGTTAGCCAAATCTTAGATATTAAGTTTTCCGGGAAAAGGCTTTCCGTTCTGGCAGTTCGACTGCTCAACGTAGACTTGCCTTTCCCGGCCAGAATTGCAGGCAAACATGGTTAATAGAGAGGACGCGCTTCGAGCGCCCGCGTTAGATAAGGCTGACCGCTTGCCTGCAAAAATATCCTCACTAAGGAGGTGTGCCTCAGTGATCTTTGTCGGTATCGACTGGGCAGACAAAGAACATGAGATTTCAGTCCTCGACCACAATGGGAACGAACTTACCCGCTTCCGCGTTTCTCACAACCCCAAAGGCCTGGAGATTCTCAAAAAACGCCTGCTTCAGTTGTCGGATGATCCGGAAGAAACCCTTTGCTTCCTGGAAATTAACCAGGGATTGCTGGTTCAGTTCCTCCTCGAAGCAGGTTTTCCGGTTTACCCCTTGAACCCCAAGGTGGTCGACAACCGGCGGAAGCCTTCCGGCGCCAAAAGCGACGCCATTGATGCCCGCCTCTTGGCTGAAATTGGCCGGAGCGACTTTAAACGGCTCAAGCGTCTCAATCCTGACTCCCAGCATATCCAGGAACTTAAGATGCTCTGCAGGGACCAGGACACACTTGTGAAAGACGCTACCCGACTCACCAACCGGCTCACCGCCTGCCTGAAGGAATATTACCCGGTGGCCCTGGAGCTCTTTTCAGAGATCACCCTCCCGGTATCGCTTAACTTTTTAAAAAGGTACCCTACTCTTGAGGCAGCGCGTTCTGCTTCCGTCCAGGAACTGGCGGCTTTTCTCAAGGCGCATCGCTATCCTCAGCGCAACCTTGCTGCCCAGCGGATTTACGAAAAGTTACACGCACCGCAACTACAAGCCAACCCGGCTACAGTGCGGGCTAAGAGCCGGCTTCTCCTGACTACCATTACCCAGCTTGAACAGACACTTGCCGAAATTAAAGCCTACGACAGAGAGATCACCCGCCTTTTTGAATCCCACCCCGACAGCGTGATTTTTGCCAGTCTTCGGGGCTCAGGTCCCCGGCTGGCACCGCGGCTGCTGGCGGGGTGGGGCGAAGACCGCGATCGCTATGAGAACGCCGCTGTTATGCAGGCGCTGGCCGGTACCTCGCCCGTCCTATATCAGAGCGGAAAGGTCCGCTTTGCCCGCTATCGCCGGGCATGTCTAAAATTTTTACGTCAAACCCTGCAGTTGTATGCTTTTCAATCAATACGTCTTATACCTTGGGCCCGAGAATACTACCAGCGTAAGCGTGATTCGGGTAAAACCCATCACGAGGCCCTACGTGCTTTAGCTAATATCTGGGTGCGGATCATTTTTGCTATGTGGTTGAATCGCCAACCTTATAATGAAGCCGTTTTCTTGACAGCTAAAGCTAAACACGCTCCTTTTGTTGCATGATTTTCTCTACGTCAATATTTTGTTCACATATTGACATAGAGAGTCTACGT
>JBFMAX010000052.1 GCA_040755395.1 Nitrospirota bacterium | reverse complement strand
CCCCATGCCGGCGACCACGGTCTCGAATACCGTGAGATCGGGATCGAGCGGCGGCTCCTGGGGCACATAGCCGATCCTGAGGCCGGGCTGCAGCCACAGGGTGCCGTCGTCGAGGTGGGCCTTGCCAGCCAACGCAGCGAGCAGCGAGGATTTGCCGCTGCCGTTCCTGCCGATCAGCGCGACGCGCTCGCCGGCATCGAGCTGGAAATCGGCTGCGTCGAGCAGAGGCACATGGCCGTAGGCGAGGTGGCCGGCGTCGAGTTTGATGAGGGGCATGGGGTGCTATTAGACCGCAAAGCCCCCTCTCGTGCAGTCGTCAGCGTCGGTGCGCGCTACCCGTCAGTCTGGGTTTGTGATGGGGAGAATCAGCTGCGGCGGCGCAAGCTTCTCAGGCCGAGCAGAGTGATCCCCAACAGCGCGAGGGAACTGGGCTCGGGAACATGGAAAGGTGGATCGACGACGATGCTGTCGTTGGCGCAATTTTCGGTCCAGTGGATGTTGAATGGATTCCCGTCCCAACCTGCTGCCCACAGCAGGCTCAGATCGAGGCTCATCTCGTAGAAGTAGTGCAGATCACTCGATTTGCTGCCGTAGCCGGTGGCATGGCCTGTCGCGATGGTGGCGGTACCGATTTGCGTACCGCTACTCATGTAGGTCGGGTGGGCCGGGTCGGGATTGCCTGGGGCGTAAGCACCACTGGCGTTCCAGAGTCCGTAATTCCAGACCGGGTTCTTGTAGATACCGCCCGATGTTTGCAGGGGATCGGCGTTGCCGTTAGTGCCGTTATGCACGATATTGATGCCCACGTCGTATAAACCGTTCTTGCCGAAATCGATGGCAAAGTCGCCGGCGCCGTAACTATTGGCGGCTGGGTTCTGCAATGTGGCGGGATTGTGCCCGGTTGCCAGCGCAATGTAGAGCTTGCTGCCAATGATGGTGGCGTAGAGCGCTTCTGCATCATAGGCCTGCCCGCCCCAGCCAGGATTGAGGTAATACCCACCGTTGCCGGTTTGATCTTCGATGACGTAATGGATGCCGCTGGCGGGCACCCAGGTAGAGGGATCGATGCCCCAATCGGACAGATTGCCGTCGATGGTCAGGGCGGAAGCGGAGCCGCAAAGGCAGGCGAGCGTGGAGGCTACAAGGAGCCGGTCTTTCAGGAATCGGAGTGCCATGGGATATCCTCGAAACAAATGTTGCCAGATATCCTGAGCATTATTCATGCCAAAAATACTAACTTATTGTTTTTGAATTATCTCTGACAATATTTGTAATGCTGATCGACAGCAATGTAGTCTTTTCCGACACTTTGTGACCCGGCTAGATCGTTCGAGTGTCTTGAAGATGACGCTGTTGTCCAATAGCCGACGACCGCAGACGAAGAAGCGGCGTCTGAGCCCGTCAGCGTAGTGAATGACAGTGCTAGATGATCTTGCAGACTTCCTCGAAGCTCGGGCGAGGACTGCGCGGGAACAGAGCTGCCGGGTCGCCGTAGCCGAGATTGCAGATGAAGTTGCTCTTGACCGTCGTACCGGCGAAGAATTCGGCATCCACG
>JBFMAX010000051.1 GCA_040755395.1 Nitrospirota bacterium | reverse complement strand
GAATGCCGTAGTCGTCCGGGCGGACGTACGGGTTGGTGGTGAAGATCGCGTTCGGGAGATAGGGCGTGGCCTCGGTGCCCTCGCGGTGCACGACGAAGTTCTCGCCGTACTCGATGGCCTCCGGCTCCACCCGGTAGTTCTCGAATCGGCCCGATCGCATCCACATCGGCTTGGATTCGTTGACTTCCTCCCAGAAGGGTTGCCGCGGATAGGTGCGCGTCATCACCATCCAGCCCTTCTCGGACTTCAGCATCGTGTCGGCGCTGTAGCCATAGGCTGTGGCGCTGGCGTCCAAGGCGCGCTGCACAAACACATCCACCCGATTGATGTACACCATGTGGAAGTAGTCGCGCATGCGCTTGTCGCCGGTGATGTCGCTGAGCTTGGCCGCCACACCCGCGAAGGTGTCGAGATCGTTGCGGGTGTCGTACAGCGGCCGGATGCCGCCCTTCCAGACCTGGAACCAGGGATTGCTCACCGTCGCCGTCATCTCCGGATAGGTGAACTCCATCCAGGAGTTGCAGGCGAAGGCCACGTCGGCATGGTTCACGTCGGAGGTCATCTCAATATCCTGCGTGACGATGCACTCGATATTGGGATCGACGTTCTTGACCATGTCGTAGTGGTGCTTAGCGTTGTTGAGCACGTTCACGTTGGTCACCCAGCGGAGTTTGCTGGGGCTGGGCATGTGGGTCTTGCCGGTGAAGACCTTACGGCCGTACTTGGGCGTGTTGACGATCAAGGCCGTATCGCCATGGTTCCAGTAGCCGACTTCCTCGCCATAGTAATACGACTTGGTCTTGATCTCCTTGCCGTGGGCGTTGGGATCCAGGGTGATGTTGAAGGGATCTTCGCCCGTATGGACGGCGATCCCGGCGCCGGACCAGGGCGTGGCATTCCAGATACCCGCCTTGTAGTTGCCGGCCCAGGTATGCTGGCCGGTGCCGAACTTGCCCATGTTGCCGGTGATGATCAACACCATCGCCGCTGCACGAGAAGCGGCCGTCATGTGGAAGTAGTGATTGGTGCCCTCCCCGTTGTGGATGGAGGCCGGCTTGATCGTGCCGACATCGCGCGCCCACCGGACGATCAAGTCCTTGGGCGCCCGGTTGATCTGATGCACGGTGTCCAGATCATAGTCCTGGAAATGGATCAGGTACATCTGCCAGATCGGCAGCACGTCCACTTCCCGGCCGTTGAGCAGCTTCACCCGGTAGGTCCCGTGCAAGGCCGCGTCAATGCCGCTCTTCATGAAGTGATCCCCGACCAACTCGCGATGGATCGGCACCGCCTGGTTCTTGTTGAGATCCCAGACCATGAATCCACCGAGCCGCTCGATCTGCTCCGGCTTCAACGACTGCACCCGGCCCGAATAGCTCTTCGAGAAGTCCGGGAACTGATAGTCTTTGATCACGTCGCGCGGATCGAGATACTGCAACGTGTCCGTGCGGACCAGGAGCGGTGAATCGGTCCAGCCTTTCAGAAAGTCGATGTCGTGCATGTTCTCGTCCACGATGATCTTCATCGCGCCCAAGAACAACGCACCGTCCGAGTTATTGCGGACCGGAATCCAATAATCCGCCCGGTAGGCCGTCGGGTTATACTCCGGCGTGATCACCACGATCCGGGCGCCCCGCTCGATGGATTCCAGCTTCCAGTGCGCCTCCGGCATCTTGTTCTCGA
>JBFMAX010000050.1 GCA_040755395.1 Nitrospirota bacterium | reverse complement strand
CCAACGGTTGGTTTTAGCGGCAGCGGCGGGACAGGCAAGACTCTTTTGCCCAAACTCAACTCCGCAGCCTCGCGGCGCATACCTGCAGCGGCAAAGCCGCTGTCCGCTGCAAACGGTGTTAGCCGCCTTTCTGTTGAAACACAACTCTATCTACCAAAAATCGACTCAATATCTCTTCATCGTAATCAAGCATATACTTTGGCGGGCGGGGCTTGCCGTTGCTGTTTCTTCCCTGATGGTGAATACCCAACAGCGAAATGTTTTCAGGGGTAATGGCGAGAAACAAAATTTCTTGCAGTTCGGCTCTGGTCTTTCGATACCGAGATACGCTGGTTCTTTGCTCTCTTTCCAACTGGTATTTGGATTTGCCGCCTTTTAACTCTTCATGCCAGCGCTGAAAAGACCTGTCAGTGTCATTATATTCGACATCACACAACCCAATTATCAAACCATGAGTGCCATACTTTTTAATGCTCCAGTCCATTGCTTCTGTGTCGTTCAAAATAGAACGATGGTCATCTGATTTTATGGCTTTGGCTTTCAAGTCCCAATTGATGGAGCGTTTCAAGTCAAAACATGAAGTAGCGGCTGAACCGTACTCATCGCCAGGGATGGAAAATTCACTTGTCAGCCGCCTGTAGCATAGCAGTTCAAAGTAAAATCCCCACCATTCCATCTGTCGCCAGTTAAAGTCCGCTTCTTTCATTTCCAAGACACTTGCTTTTCCATCCCACCTGATTGGCAAATCTGACAGCAGGCGTTTGGCGATTTTTACGTCATCTTTATATGACATTCGGTTTGCTCCTAAAACATGCTAACCTGATTGGCTTGCGCTTCAATTTGGAGGCGCTTTCGGGCAATGTCACAGTATTCTTCACTGATTTCAATTCCAACAAACTGCCTGTTGTTTAATTTTGCCTGCACACAGGTTGTGCCGCTTCCGCACATGGGGTCAAGCACAATATCATTGGGTTCTGAAAAACATAAAATTAAATCGCTTGCTAATTTATCTGGAAAAGTTGCTGGATGCTGAAGTTTGAGCCGATTTCCTTCCGTGTTGCTTGTAGAATACTCCCAAACTGTTCCCCGACATTTCATCGGGTTTACAGCCTTTGGTTCAATTTTCTTGAAACCGCCATTCGTTAATCTATCCGTCCCCGAATAGATTTTTCCAGCATGTTTGCTGGGAACCATCAGATGTTCTTTGTGAAAAGATTTTGGACGGTCTCCTTTGAAAAACATCAAAATATACTCGTGGTCAACCCGAAAACGCTGATTCCACCATGCGCCAGGGTTGCCATCACGCTTATAAATGACGCTCTCAAAGAGTTTCCAGCCAATATTATCAACCCAATTGACAGCCAGCCGAAAAGACGTAAGCGATTTGGCAAAATTTTTTGTTCCATCGCCAATCACAACGACAGCCACTCCGTCATCTTTGGTTACTCTAAAAAGATGCCTGCCTAATTCAACAAAGTCAAAAGTCCAATTATTTTTATAATCTCGAATACCGTCATAAGGGGGAGAGAATACGGTTAAGTCTATCGAATTGTCATCAAAGAAAGAAAGTTCCTTGAGGCAATCGGCTTGGATAATTTGATTCAATCTGGCTGAAGTGGATTTCTCTACGGTCACAGGATACTCCATACGTCTCAAAATTGTGTGTCCACTTCAAAATTATACTTGACTTGCCGAAAGCGGGCGGCTAACGG
>JBFMAX010000049.1 GCA_040755395.1 Nitrospirota bacterium | reverse complement strand
AGCACAGCATGAAACCCACCCGCGCCATCCTCACCCACAGCAACTACGACGCCGACGACTACGCCTACCTCACCGCCAAGGGCTGGAGCGATGACGAAATCCTGGCCCGCTGGAGCGAAGAGGCTGCGCACGGCAACGGACCCTGCCACTGGGAAAGCGCGTCGGCCCGCGCCAAGCTGGCCGCCGTAACCGGTCGCCAACAGACGACGCGAGATGATTGAGATTGAGCTTGGCTTCCTGATCGAACAGCGCGTTCATACGTGTGTCGCAACGATCAACGAAGGAGACAACGATGACCACCGCCGATACGATCCCCGCCACCCGCAACGAAGCCTGGGGCTTCTGGGGCACGATGGACGCGCACGCGCAAGCCGCCTGGCCCATCGCGATGAACGCCATCTCCGACGCCACGGGACAGCCCTTCGAAGCGGTGCGGGCCTTCCTCGACAGCCGCCACGGACGCCACTTCGCGGACGAAGTCCTCAACCGCAAGCATGCGGGCCATGCCCTCCACGACGCGATCCGCGCCGCCACCCGGCAGTGGATGGAATGGACCATCGGACGCCGCACCAGTAAGGACTACGGTATCCCGCGCGGGCTTCCTTATCTGACCGGGTTCGTGATTCACTGCGAGATCGTCGAGGAGGAAGTCGCCGCCTGATCGAACGCCAGGCCATCCGATTCGCGGGTGGTCTGCTTGCCCGTCCAGTCCTGCCAGCGCCGCACGATCACGTCCGCATACTTCGGGTCGAGTTCGATCAGGCGCGCCACGCGCCCTGACTTCTCGGCGGCGATCAGGGTGGTGCCGGAACCGCCGAAGGGGTCCAGCACCACGTCGCCGGGACGACTCGAATTGCGGATCGCCCGTTCGACCAACTCCACCGGCTTCATGGTCGGGTGCAGGTCGTTCTTCTGCGGCTTCTTGATCTGCCAGACGTCGCCCTGGTCGCGGTCGCCGCACCAGTGGCGCTCCGCGCCCTCGGGCCAACCGTAGAGGATCGGCTCGTACTGGCGCTGGTAGTCGGCGCGGCCCAGCGTGAAGGTGTTCTTCGCCCAGATGATGAACGTAGACCAGTGGCCGCCGGCAGAGCGGAACGCCGCCTGCAGGGTGTCGAGCTCGCTCGACGACATGGCGACGTAGATCGCGCCGCGGGTGTGGGCAACGAGCAGCGACAGCGCGTCGTAGAGAAAGTCGTGAAAGCCTGCGCCGAGCGCGTCGTTGAGAATGGGACGGTGCTTGCCCCGCAGCTTGTCCTTGGCGCTGTTGGCGTAGTTCACGTTGTACGGCGGATCGGTGAAGACCATGTCCGCCCGCTCGCCGTCCGGGAACAGCTGCGCGTAGGCCTCTGCCGCGGTCGCATCGCCGCAGACCAGACGGTGCGGCCCCAGCCTCCAGACGTCGCCCGGCTTGGACACCGGCTCTTCCGGAATCTCCGGGACGGCGTCGTCCTCGGTCTGGCCTTCGTGCTCTGGCTCCTCACCGGCCAGTAGCTCGGCCAACGCATCGGCATCGAAACCGGTCAAATCGAGGTCGAAGCCTTCGTCCTGCAGTGCCTCAAGTTCGATGCGCAGTAGCACATCGTCCCAGGTCGAGAGCTCCGCGAGCCGGTTATCGGCGAGGACCAGCGCCCGGCGCTGCGTCGGCGTCAGGTGATCGAGCACCACCACCGGCACGGTGGACAGGCCCAGCTTGCGCGCGGCGGCGAGCCGCCCATGGCCCGCGACCAGCACACCGTCGGCGCCGACCAGGCAGGGATTGACGAAGCCGAACTCGGCGATGGAGGCCGCGATCTGGGCGATCTGCTCGTCCGAGTGCTGG
>JBFMAX010000048.1 GCA_040755395.1 Nitrospirota bacterium | reverse complement strand
CGGCGCGCGTCAAGCTACTTGTCGCCTCTGTCACGCAGCAATCGGCTGAATGTCTCCTCGGCTCACAGCCGTTGTGACCACAGAGTCGCGTTCAGGGTTGAGGGTAACGGCCCGGATGTGCGACCAGTCGCGTGTGCCGCGTGACCAGCGCGCGGGGTTGCGTTCGCGAGCCTGGAGGTAGACCTGGTGCCGAGCCGCAAGGATCGCGACGTCGTGGCCTTCATGGCGCTGTGCCGGGCTGACGTAGCGGATGCCGCTGTGCCTGTGATCGTGGTTGTACCAATGCACGAATTGGCGCGCCCACTCGCGCGCGGCGCACAGATCCGTAAAGCCCTTTTCTGGGAACTCCGGCCGGTACTTCGCCGTGCGGAACAGGCTTTCGACGAAGGCGTTGTCGTCGCTCACGCGGGGCCGTGAGTACGACGGTTTCACGCCCAGCCACCACAGCATGGCCAGCACGGTGGTGGCCTTCAGCGTGGCGCCGTTGTCGCCGTGCAGTACGGGTCGCTCGTCACGCGGCATGGCGTGAATGCCCTCGGCCAGCGCCGTGCGCTGCACGAGCCGCGCAGCGTGGTCGCAGTCGTCGTCCTCGTGCACCTCGAAGCCCACGATCTTGCGGCTGTACACGTCCATGATGAGGTACAGGAAGAACCAGCGTCCGGCGACATCCCTTGGCAGGAACGTCATGTCCCAGCACCACAGCTGTCGCGGCGCGGTGGCCACGTGAGTGGTCGGTGGCCGGCCCTTGCGTGGTGCCTTGGCGCGCCCGCGGTGACTCATTTGCCCCTGCGCACGCAGCACGCGGCGGAAGCTGGACTCGCTGGCGATGTAGACGCCCTCGTCAGCCAGCGTCGGCACGATGCGCGCCGGCGGCAGATCGGCGAAGCGCGGCTCGTTGGCCACGCTGACGATCTGCGCACGTTCGCGATCACTCAGCGCATGGGCTGGCGCCGGCCGCACGGCCTGCGGCCTGCCATCGCCCGATTCCAGGCCTTGGCCGGCCTTCCAGCGCTGCAAGGTACGCGCGCTGATCCCCATGAGTTCGCACGCTGGCTTCAGGCGCGCACCGGCATCGCAAGCCGCTTCGATGTCTCGGGCAATTTCCTGGCGATCTTCGAGGCCGATCATTCGTCCTCGCCCTTGTTCCTGTTGAAGATCGCCTCGGCTTTTTTTGACAGCACCAGCAGCGCCGCCGCCTCGGCCAGGGCCTTGTCCTTGCGGCGTACCTCTCGCTCGAGCTCTTTGATGCGGCGCCGATCCTCCTTGGTCTGCGAGGGGCTGGCACGTACTTGCTCGGGTGCAGCCAGTGCCCGCACCGCGTTGTCTCGCCATTGCTGCAGTTGCTGCGCGTACACGCCGTTCTCGCGGCACCAGGCGCTGCGCGAGGCATCGTCCATCGCCGCGGTCGTGATCACCGCCTCCAGGCGCGCGGCAGCTGTCCACACGCGCTCCTTCGCCGGCCTGGCCAACGACTCAGCGCGCCAGCGCTCCAGCGTGTCCACGCCCACTCCGATCTCGCGCGACACCACCTGCGGTGCGGCGCTCTCCGGCGGCAGCATGCGTGCCACCGCCCGGTCCTTGAATGCTTGTCCGTATCGGGCCAACTTCTTCTCTCATCCGCGCCCCCGTGTCGATGAAACGATGGTGTGCGGGGGGCGGCGCCTTCGGCGCCGCACAGGCTGTGCATTTGTGGACGATGCGCTTCGCGCACCGGCCAGCTTGCCGTGGACAACGCATCCGCGTTGCCCACCGCGCCGGCCTTCGCCCACAAGCTCCACAGCCTCCCACCACCATCAATGAACCAGTCTCACAGCTCTGGTCCTATCGGGGCGACAAGTATTCTGACGCGGGGGGA
>JBFMAX010000047.1 GCA_040755395.1 Nitrospirota bacterium | reverse complement strand
ATAATGACACGCGATTTGTCCAGCCAGATGCGAATGGCAACCTTCCCGGCAAGACCCGCTTTACGAATGTGCTGGCTGATCGCTTCCTCAGTACCTACGACATCCTCGACCACCACGCCAATGATGCGACAGGGTTTTCGGCGACCCTCATGCGTGATCGGACGACTGGGGAATACACCCTGTCCTTCCGCAGCACTGAGTCTGCGCCGGCGGCTGAAGGCGGGGATCGCGAGCGGGATCTGTTTGGAGCGGATGTAGAGATCGGCGCCTCCGGCTTTGCCTTTGGGCAACTCGTCGCCATGGAGGCCTATTACCAGTCGCTCAAGGCAAGCGGGACGCTCCCGGCGGGGGCCGTGCTCAATGTGACGGGGTTTTCATTGGGCGGGCATCTGGCCACGGTGTTCACCGAACTGCACGAGGCCGACGTTACGCATACTTACATTTTCAACGGGGCCGGGCGGGGACATGTGCCGGGCGAGGTGCCGGGGCTGGCTGCCGAAGAAAGTCGCATCCAGGACATGTTGACCTACTTCCGGTCGGTCTTGGATAACCCGGACAATGCACTCGATTCTTTTCCCCACGACACGACATACGAGCAAGCCAAGGCGCTCTATGACCAGCAGGGATCGAGCTGGCGGCCGTTCGACCAAGGTGCGACGAGTCTCTACGGCGATCCCCGGTATGAGTGGGCGAAGGCGGCCACGCTGGCGCTCTTCGCTCCGACCGGGGTGGCCTCCTTACCATCACCGGGTGAGGTCCAGACCCAAGGCCCGTTTGCGAAGATCACGCAGCTCTACGGCCAGGCGACCACCAACGATCTCCAGTTCGTCGCCAATGCCGGCGTGCATGCCCCGGCCATTTCCGTGTTCATCGAAGGGCAGCCGCTGATTGCCGGCGTGCCACTCCCGAGCTTCACCGAAAGTGGGAACACCCATTCCATCACGCTCATGGTGGATTCGCTTGTGACGCAGGAACTGATTCAGACCATTGACCCCCACTATGGGCAGGCGAGCGCGGAACTCCTGATCAAGGCTGCCTCCAGTGCGAAGGCCGATACGGTTGCTCCACTCAATGTGCCCGATGTCGCCGAGGGCGATTCGCTGGAAAAGACGGTCGATGCCTTTCGGAAACTCTTTCGTGATCCCGCATTGCCTCCGGCCGATCCCTTGCCCGTCAATTCGCGGGTGGGCGGTTTTGGAGATTTTGCCAATCGGAACCAGATGTATGCGGCAATCCAAGAAGTCAAAGACCGCGTAAGTGCCCTGCAGGCCCAAGGAGTCATCTTCACGATCGACGATTTGACGGACCCCGCGCGGGACCATGCCGCCATTCTTGCTATCGCTGATGCCAATACACCGGCAGGGCTGGCCTATCGCTACGCCCTGAAGGAACTGAATCCGTTTGCGGTCATCGCCGACACGGAGGCCGCGAATACCGCGTTGTATGCCGCGCATGCACAAGGCGGCGGCCTGGATCTCTTTGACGAAACGACGGGTGCCGGAACCCTGACGGCCCGCTATCTCGATGACCGCGCCATCTTTCTGAAGGAGAAGGTCGCGCTGAATCAGCTCGATCACGCTACCTCCGAGGGAAATATTCATTTCAAAGACGTGGCGACCGGCTATGAGATCGTCACCAACTCTGTTCTAACGACCGACCGGCAATTCATCTTCGACTCCGACGACAGCCACACGGTGACCGGCGACAGTGCGGCCGACGAGTTGTTTGGCGGTGGCGGCCACGACGTGTTGTTCGGGCAAGGCGGCACGGATTATCTCGAAGGCGGCGCGGGCAACGATATTCTGGCGGGCGGTGCTGGGGACAATGACCTGCTGGTCGGTGGCGCTGGCTTCGACACGTACATCTATAACTCGGGCGATGGCAC
>JBFMAX010000046.1 GCA_040755395.1 Nitrospirota bacterium | reverse complement strand
TGCCGGAGTGCCGTCTTGTCAATCTGGACAAGCTCACCTATGCGGGCAATCTTAACAACCTGACCGATATCGAAAATGATACACGCTATCGTTTTATAAAGGGCGACATCTGCGACCGTGCCGTAGTGGAGCAGCTCTTTGCCGACGCGCGGATCGACACCGTTGTGCACTTTGCCGCCGAGTCGCATGTGGACCGGTCCATCCTGGGTCCCGAGGAGTTCATCCGCACCAACATCATGGGCACCTTCGTCCTCCTTGAAGCCGCCCGCAAGGCCTGGAACAGCGATCAGCGATCAGTGGTCAGTGGTCAGCCAAGATTCCTGCACGTCAGCACGGATGAGGTCTATGGCTCTCTGGGAGCAACGGGCTCTTTTACTGAAACCACCCCCTACGCCCCTCGCTCCCCCTACTCTGCCAGCAAGGCCTCCTCGGACCACCTGGCGAGCGCCTATTACCATACGTATGGGGTGCCAACTATTATTACTAATTGTTCCAACAACTACGGCCCCTATCAATTCCCTGAGAAGCTGATCCCCCTGATGATCATCAATGCCCTGAACGGTAAGGCGTTGCCGGTCTACGGCGACGGCAGGAATGTGCGTGACTGGCTCTATGTCGTGGACCACTGTGCGGCACTCCTCACGGTACTGGAGAGGGGGACGCCGGGGGAGACCTACAACATCGGCGGCAACAACGAAAAGCAGAACATAGAGCTCGTGCGGCTCATCTGTGATGTTCTGGACGAGACGGTTGGCCCTCTGCCGGGGGGCAGATCCCGCCGCTCGCTCATCACCTATGTGAAGGACCGTCCCGGTCATGACCGGCGGTATGCCATCGATGCAACCAAGATCAAACAGGAGCTCGGCTGGGCCCCCTCGGTGACCTTCGAAGAAGGGATACGCTCGACCATACAGTGGTATCTCGGAAACCAGAAATGGGTGGCATCAGTGCTCGACCATTCCTATCAGGAATACTATGAGAGGATGTACAACGGGCGTGCAGCGACAATCTAAAGAGATATAAGGTGATACCATGAAAGGCATAATATTGGCAGGCGGCAGCGGGACAAGGCTGTATCCGGTGACGTTGTCGGTGTGCAAGCAGCTTTTGCCGGTGTACGACAAGCCGATGATCTACTATCCCCTTTCGGTACTCATGCTTGCAGGGATCAGGGAGATACTGATCATCTCGACCCCGCAGGACCTGCCGCGGTTTAAGGAGATATTCAGGGACGGTGCACACGTGGGATTACATCTGTCGTACAAGGAGCAGGCGCATCCCAACGGGCTTGCCGAGGCCTTCATCCTGGGGGAGGAGTTTGTGGGAGATGACAATGTCTGTCTCGTGCTGGGCGACAACATCTTCTACGGCCATGGCCTGACGGAGCTGCTCAGGAAGGCCGTCCATGATGTAAATACTGAGGGCGGTGCAACAGTGTTCGGCTGCTATGTGAATGACCCCGAGCGGTACGGGGTGGTCGAATTCGATAAAAGCGGCAGGGTGCTCTCCATTGAAGAGAAACCAAGGGCTCCCAAATCGAAGTATGCGGTGACCGGTCTTTATTTTTACGACAATGCCGTGGTCGATATCGCAAAGGGGGTTAAGCCGTCGTGGCGGGGTGAGCTTGAAATCACGGACGTGAACAACGAGTATCTCAAGAGGGGCAGGCTCAGAGTGGAGCTTCTGGGCAGAGGATATGCCTGGCTGGATACCGGGACGCACGAGAGCTTGCTTGAGGCAGGGGAGTTCATCGCCACCATCGAGCGGCGGCAGGGGCTGAAGATCGCCTGCATCGAGGAGATCGCCTATTCTCTCGGGTATATCGATAGGGAGCAGCTGGTGCGCCTCGCCGAGCCGCTCAAAAAGAACGGCTACGGACAATACCT
>JBFMAX010000045.1 GCA_040755395.1 Nitrospirota bacterium | reverse complement strand
AAGAATACGCTGGCATTCCTCCACTCACACTAGCATTCGCTGATCCATTATTTCCTCCATTACAACTTACACTTTGAACTTGTGTTGCCGTTAATGACAACGCTGGCGGCTGGGTGATGGTTATTACCGTATTCGTTATACAATTATTGTTATCTTTCACTTGAACACTATATGTCCCTGCTCCTAATCCTGTCGCTATTGAACTACTACTTACTGATGGCGTCCATGTATAATTATATGGCACTGCACCCCCACTCACATTCACAGTGGCAGAACCGTTGGAGAGACCATTACAAGTAATAGAGGTGATGTTGACAGAAGGAATAAGTAATTGTGATGGCTGCGCTATATTAACCGTTAGTGTAGTTTGACAGTTAGAGCCATCTTTAATGGTTACTGAATAATTTCCTGCACATAAGTTTGTTGCAGATTGAGAATTACCACCACTTGGTGACCATGTAAATGAAAATGGTAAAGTACCACCAGATAAGCTTACAGAAGCATTCCCATTGCATAATCCAAAACAGGAAATAGAATTAGAAGAAATAGAAGCAGTATATGAAGGTGCAACAGTAATAGTAACAGCCACCGTGCCTGTATTACATCCTGTAGCATCTTTTACATTAACCGTATAATTCCCAGCACATAATCCTGTGGCGGTGGCATTATTTCCCCCCGATGGTGACCATGTATAAGAATAAGGTGCGGTTCCACCCGTTGGAGTTACGGTACCAGCTCCATTACATCCGCTACAAGTGGCTGCCTGATTAGCAGAAGTTATTGTTAGTGTAGGAGGAGGAGTACAAACTACACACCCTGTAGTTCTGTAATATAATCCTAACATTCCAACTGTAAAACAATCGCTTCCATCACTAACATTATAATTACCTGTGCTTTGTCCACTACCCACAGTGGTATTAGCAGTATAACAATCATAAAATGATTTTGGAAAAGTAGTCCCTGTGTTATTCACTGTAGCAGGAAAAGAAGGAGCGGTGTTATCCTGCATATCACTAATCATCATAAATGCCTGAGCATTGGTTCCTGCTGCACAAGCCGCCGGATAATTTAAATTGTAATTAAATGTTCCTCCCGCATAAGTATTATTACCATCTGCTAAAATAATATTTCCCTGAAAAGTAGCAGTAGGATCTTTGTATATAATCATTAAAGTTATACCATCTACTGCCCAGTTTGGATTAGTGATATTAGTAATATTAACATTATAGTTGCCATTGCCACTAATTATACTGGTAACATCCCATCTTGTAACAATAGTACCTGACTCTCCCCAACATTTAGAAGGTCCTGTAAAATTAGCTGCTGGTGCAAGGTTACTTAAAGAACTTCCTAATGGATTAGTAATTGTCAGCCAAGGTGTACCAGATGTTGATGCAATTATCCACACATAGGCCTTTACCACTTGAAAACAAGGAGGCATTCCACTAATAGATAATGATGTAGGAACCCCAGAACCAGCAGGAGTAGCATACCTGGTTGTTATTTTTTTGGACGCTCGTACATAACTGAGGCCGCAATCCTGCCCAGTATAAAAAGGAGTCATTGCCAAAATGCTGTTATTCTCTTGTTGCTTTAATCCTTGATTTGAATAACAAGGCGTTCCTTTGCATAAAGGATTTTGATGCTGGTGTTGAGCAAAAATTGTACAGTAAGAAATAATAATAAGCAATATGCTTAATAAATGTAGCCGTAGATTAAAAAATAATTTGAACTGATGACTAATATTATAATTAAAATTAATCATTTCCATATTGGTTGTTTTTATTTTGGGGAAATTTAAAGAATATACTTTATTGAAAACAAATCGTTCAATAAATAAAACCTACCATTCGCTCAATATTTTTACACTTTTTCAAATTGAAAATGTTAAATTAGCATTTGTTATTTATCACTCATTTCAATTATCCTTTATTATATTTGCACTTTGTAAAATATTTCTTATGCCAGAATACA
>JBFMAX010000044.1 GCA_040755395.1 Nitrospirota bacterium | reverse complement strand
GGTGCTGTGCTCTGCTCCTTCACGGCGGTGCCTCCTTTCATGGCCGGAATGCCTCCGGCTGGGTTTGGTCACCCGAAAGGTTGCCACCGCCTTTTTCCTATTTCCACACTTTCTGACTATACCTCATTGAGCAGATTTTCGCGGCGTCCTCGAACCAACGAGCGACAGGGACCACTGTTGGGTTACCGGGCACAGCGGAGGCCGACTCACTGGAGAACGCATTGGATGCCTTACGCAAGATCTACCTCGGAGAGGTGTCGAAGACTGAGTCGAACCCAGCAACGGGTGGATTCGGGGATATCGCGAGGCGCAATGAGTTTTACACCAATCTTGAGCAAGTGAAGGCGCAAGTCCTGCCGAATCCTGGGTCCCTCGTGTCCTTGGTTGGCTTGCCCGTTAATGATGTCGAGGCCCGCGCGGTGAACGACATTGCCTATCGCTATGCGCTGAAGGAACTCAATCCGTTCGCCGTGATCGGCGTGGACTATTCACGATTCAATCAGAATGGTGCACTGGACCTATTTGATGAACTCCTGGGGACCGGCACCCTCACACAGCAGTACCTCGAGGACCGGGCCCTTTTCCTGGCCGAAAAGCTTGCTGTGAATCAGGGCGATCTCGACCAATCCCCGAACGGGATTCATTTCAAAGACGTGGCCAGCAACGACGAGATCCAAACGACCTCGCTGTTCTCGATTGATGATCGGCAATTTCTCTTTGGCGGTGATGACAGTGACGCCCTTCAGGGAGAGGGCAAGGACGATCATCTCTTTGGCGGTGGCGGCCATGACGTGTTGTTCGGGCAAGGGGGTACGGATTATCTCGAAGGCGGCGCGGGCAACGATATTCTGGCGGGCGGTGCTGGGGACAATGACCTGCTGGTCGGTGGCGCTGGCTTCGACACGTACATCTATAACTCGGGCGATGGCACCGATCGGATTGAAGACACGCAAGGCACCAACGCCATCCTGTTCGATCAGCAACTGTTGCAAGGGGGGATTCGGCCAGCCGGCGGTGGCGGCTATAGCAGCCTCGATGGCCGCTTCACCTATGTTGTTTCGGGGACGGACCTCATCGTCAATGGGTCCTTGATTCTGAACGAGAACTTCCAGAACGGCCAGTTCGGGATCCGCCTGTTTGAGCTCCCGGCCTATGCCGCGGCCACCCGGACCGAGTTTGTGAAAGTGGATCACTATGAGCAGATCGGCATCGACCAGAATGGCAATCCCATCTACGAGCCGGTCTACTCGCCGTTCTTTGATGACAGCGCCAACAACACCACGACCACGACCGACCCCGGGCGGCTGGTCCCCTCCCTCGGCGACGACCACAACCTGATCCATGCGCTGGGCGGGAACGACACGATCGTCAGCGGGGCGGGCGATGATCAGTTGTATGGCGACGAGATGATCGAGGGCCTGTTTGGAAGAGGTAGCTATGATCGTCAGTCCGTTTCGGTGGCATAAAAGGGACTAAATCCTCAGTGGAGGCAAGCAGCATGCAAAACAAAGTATCAAGGCTGATGGTGACCATGATGGGTTGCTTTCTGGTCCTATCTTGTGTCTCGTTCGCCGAGACACCGGGGGAACGGTTTCGCAAGGTTGTGAACGAAATGGCTGAGCTTTGCATTTCTAAGAAGTTAAAGCCTACAGATTCACGATGCGCGATTCCGAATCTTAAACCGGCCGATCCACTTGCAACACCAGAGGGCCGCTTCGCGCACTCCATCAAAATCCCCAACCCTGTCCCGGAAGACAGTGGCTACAAGCCCGGCATGACGCCGCAGGAATACTTCGAGCATCTCTGCAAGACGGAGGCGGGGGAGTTCATCTACAAGACAGTGGAGCATGTGGAAGGCTTGCTCCAACTACGTCTCCGCGACAATCCCACAGATTACGAACTCGAACATCTCTATGCACTGGAAGATCCGTACGGACATTCGGTAGGAGTACGAGATCACCCGGAAGAATATTT
>JBFMAX010000043.1 GCA_040755395.1 Nitrospirota bacterium | reverse complement strand
CTTGTGAATCCGGATGCCAGAGGTATTGCGAGCCTGGGCCGTATTTCCTTGCGTACTTCGCGTGCCACTTGGGGAGCAGCCGTGCGCGCCGAAGACTGGAGCCCTCCCTGAATATCTTCTCGAACCACCGCCAGGCACTTCCCCACCATTTGTCGGGGACGTTCGAAAGATCGCTCTCATCGATAGGCTTCGGCTTACTCGGATTGTTTGCGTCGATTCGTGCAATTTGCCGGCGCATGGCGTGGCGCGTAATCAGAACACCCTCGCCCAACAGATGGCAATAGGCTTGAGGTCTGGGGAATGATGCGGATATAGCGATTTCAGTCCGCTCGAATGATTTCGGCTCATCGTCGTTCCACTTCCGTCCTACCGCTATCTCTGCCTCGAAGTATTTCGTGGCAAGAAAGGTTGCGCAGCCAGCGACATGCCCCTTGTCGGTATCGCCTTCATCCTTCTTCTTAAGGGAGCCTTTCAGAAGCGCCTTGCGGATTGCGCCAAACGAGACCTCGATCTTGATCCCGGCTCCCAAGCGGTTCGTCCCGTGGATCTGGCGCTCCTCCAGTAGGTAATGGATCGCTCCGAGTTCTGCGATGATAGCGCGATCATGCCGATATACCTCGTCAAGCCGCACGGTAATTTCACCGGCCAAGGGCTGTTTCGCGCCGCTCTGCCGCCATCTCCAGCGGGTTATGAAAGCGCCATCGACACCTTCGGCCGTAGTAACAGAAAGCGCGTCCATCACGCCCCCTCTTTGATCGCTCTCTTTATTGCCTCGACGGCAGCCTTCACGGCTGCCTGGATAGTTTCGTGTGCAGCCCCCTCACCAGCCTTGGGTTTCGCAACGATGATCATGACCTTCCCGGGCCTGGCGATGGCGGATGGCCGTGGTTCTACGCCGGGAGGCGCGAGAACCACGACCACCTGCGCAGCATTCGCTCCCTCCTTGCCTACAAACCGGTTTCGCAGAAGTTGGTCCTCCTGGCCATCCTCGGGTGAATTGAGAAGATTCTGGATGGTTGCCACTACAGTGGCTGCGGCATAACCGGCGCCAGCGCTACCGAATAGTTTTCCGGCTTCCCACGCGACTCCGTCGGACACCGTTGCCGAGTGCGATGGATCGCCCTTCGCATCAACCCCCTCTTTGATCCGGCCAATGTCCGCAGCCCGGACCCGGCCAAGTGAGTCCCGCGACGAGTAGTAGCCGTAAAGGAGCAGCCGATATGTCTCCGACGAAGCCGTCTCTCTGATTTGAGCGCCAGCCTGCCGCAGCTCTGTCGTGAAGACGGCAGTAAGGGTGGGGCTGTTGCGAAACTCGATGTGGATGCCGGAATTCGAAGCGATACTGATCGGTCCATCTCCATCGACCTTCACATCAATGTCCTGGGCGATTGCCTGTCCCACCGACAAAGCAATCGCAAAGGCTGTGATGAGTATCCTTTTCATGCTTTGATCAACCATCAAGTCTACGTACCTTTGGGCTCGACCAGTCTCCTGACTTTTGCAATCGCCGAATGCCATGCCCGCGTGTCCACATTGCCAGAGGCCAAGGCCTTAGCTTCCGGCTCCGTGAGCTCCACGACCAACTGCGAACTCGCCCGGCGGATACGGATCTCGCCGGGTGTTGCTTGAATCTCCAACTCGTCATCCTCCTTCAAGCCAGATCGTTCCAGCAGTTCCTTGCTGAAGGTCGTACCCAGTGAGTTTCCAATTCTCCGTAGTTTCATATTCCCTCGCGTGATTACAGCGTAATCACGCTCTTTGCTGATGTCAAGTGGTTTCTTCTCGCAAGTACCCATTGATGCAACCAACCTCCAAGGACTTGACATTCTCATTGTCTGTGAT
This sequence comes from Nitrospirota bacterium, assembly GCA_040755395.1. Classification (NCBI taxonomy): domain Bacteria; kingdom Pseudomonadati; phylum Nitrospirota; species Nitrospirota bacterium. The sequence continues at coordinate 142 of JBFMAX010000043.1, read as the reverse complement.
TACAGTGTAATCACATTTGGACTATGCTGTGAGCACAGAACATGGAAACGGTGCAGATGCTCTTCTGGTTTGGGGTATTTGGTGATCTTGTCCTCGCCCATTACGCCGTGAAGTCCGGTTTGCAAGCCTTCAGTTACTTCTC
>JBFMAX010000042.1 GCA_040755395.1 Nitrospirota bacterium | reverse complement strand
TACGGCTCGCCGAACGTTCCGATCGGCCACTCGTCGATCTGCTCGGACGGCAGCGTGCTCGCCAAGCAGTGCACCGACGGCAATGCGTCGTACAGCGCGTACGACTACCGCAACGCCAACATGCTGCTGATGTTCGGCGCGAACTTCCTCGAGTCGTTCCGGCCGTACAACAACAACATGCAGGTGTGGGGCTACATCCGCGGCGAGAAGACGCCGAAGACGCGCGTGACCGCGGTCGACATCCACATGAACACGCTGCTCGCCGCCAGCGACCGCGCGCTGCTGGTCAAGCCCGGCACCGACGGCGCGCTGGCGCTGGCGATCGCGCACGTGATCCTGACCGAAGGGCTGTGGGAGAAGAGCTTCGTCGGCGACTTCAAGGACGGCGTCAACCGCTTCAAGACCGGGCAGACGGTTGACCCGAAGGACTTCAACGAGAAGTGGGTCAAGGGCCTGGTCGAGTGGTGGAACATCGAGCTGAAGGACCGCACGCCCGCGTGGGCCGCCGGCGTGACGACGCTGGACGAGCGCGACATCGTCGCGACCGCGCGCGAATTCGGCACGACGCGGCCGGCGATCGCGCTGTTCGAGCGCGGCGCGCACACGTATTCGAACGGCATCTTCAACGGCATGGCGATCCACACGCTGAACGCGCTGGTCGGCTCGCTGTACGCGAAGGGCGGGCTGATGTACCAGATGGGCCCCGCCTACGGTCCGCTGCCCGTCAAAGAGTCGGACTACATGGACGACTACGCGAAGAACGGTCCGTGGAAGAAGTATCCGCGCATCGATCTGAAGGGCCACGAGGACGGCTACCTGCTGGCGAAGAACATGATTCAGGAGGTCGCGAGCAATCACCTCGCCGGCAAGCCGTACAAGCTCGACACGGTGATGTTCTATCTGACGAACCCCGTGTTCTCCGCACCGAATGCGCCGCAGTGGGAGGAGATGCTCAAGGACGTGTTCGTCATCGACACGTCGCCGTTTCCGGGTGAGACGGCGTGGATGGCGGATCTCGTGCTGCCGGATCACACCTACCTCGAACGCTTGCAGGACGCGCCGACGTATCCGTTCCAGGGCTGGCCGCTGGCGCAGCTCAGGGTACCGGCGATCAAGCCGCTGTACGACACCAAATACTTCGGCGACACGCTGATCGAGATCGGCAAGCGCATCAAAGGGCCGATGGGCGAGTACTACAAGGCGCTCGGCAACAGCGAGAACGTGATCCGGGCGCTCGCCAAGGGGTTCGAGTCCGCCCCCGGCGACAACGGCGTGAAGGACTTCGAGAGCTGGAAACAGAAAGGGGTCTGGTACCGCAAGCCCTACCTCTGGCAGCAACGCAACGGCGAGTTCTACGAGTGGGACGGCAAGGGCTACAACAAGCCGATGAAACCGGAGGAGGTCAAGGACAAGCTGCTGAAGACCGATTCCGGCAAGTTCGAGATCCGCTCCAGCTATCTCGAACACAAGGCCGACTGGATCGCTGCCAAGACCGGCCGCGACAAGAACAGGCTGATGTTCCCGATCTGGGAGGAGCCCAAGTACACCGGCGGCGGCGACCTGCACTTCGTCACGCCGAAGACGGCACTGCACTGCGAGGGCCGCGGCGCCAACATCCCGACCGTGATCGCGCTGTTCCAGCCCACCGTCGGCGGGCGCGGCGCCAAGCGGGCGCTGTGCGAGATCCATCCGACCGTTGCCCATGCCAAAGGCATCAAGGACGGCGACAAGATCCGCATCAAGTCGGCGCTCGGTCAGATCGATGCAATTGCCGCGGTGACGGAACTGACACGGCCCGACACGCTGGTGCTGCCGTTCGAGTACGGCCACTGGGCGCACGGACGCTGGGCCAAGGGGGCCGGCTCGCACGTCAATACGTTGATCGCCAACCAGTCCGATCGCATCACCGGCATGGCGAACTACTACAGCGCCAAAGTCACCGTCGAAAAGGCTTAGGAGGCAGCCATGGCGAAATGGGGAATGGTGATCGACCTGGACAAGTGCACCGGCTGCCAGGC
>JBFMAX010000041.1 GCA_040755395.1 Nitrospirota bacterium | reverse complement strand
GTCGCGGAGTCCCACTTCCGGCGTCTGAATGCCCCGGAGCTGCTGCCTCTGGTCTACGCCGGCATCCAGTTTGTCGATGGTATGCAGAAACCTGTCAGGCCGAAGGAGGCCGCTGCCTGATTCCATTGTAGAGTAGAACACTGGCGCTAGCCTGGAGCCGCTCCCGAACGCCTCGACGCACGCGTCTACTACGGACCACAGCGGACAGGGGTTTCCAGCACCCCCTCATCAAACCGGACGTGAGGTTCTCCCTCATCCGGCTTTCCGACAACCGCTCGCGCAGGGGCATTCAAGGTCAGGCCCACGCGACCTGTCCCGTGGCACGATACACCCCAAGGCGCCGGTAGTCCGCCGCCGGCCAGGACCGACGACGGAGCTGATACTTCCGCCGACGGAACAGAGCCAAGCGGTGGAAGACATACCGATCCAACGCAACAAACTTCCGACTGCTGTTGCCCACGCGGAAGTAGTTCACCCATCCCCGCACAATTGGATTCAGGGTGGCCACCACCGCGTCCAGAGGGAATGGCAGCCGTCGCCAATCCGCCGTCACGGCCTTCACCTTCCGGCGGATCTGGCGCATCGCGCGTTGCGAGGGCCAACTCAGGCAATAGTGCCGGCCCCGGAACTGCCAAGCGGCACACTTGTGGAAATGAAATCCCAGGAAGTCAAACCCCGCCTTCCCGCGATACAAATCCACCAGCCGCGTCTTCTGCGGATGCAGTTCCAGTCCGAGGCCAGCCAGCACGGCCCGGACCGCGGCCAGGCTCTGCTGGGCGTCTTGGTACCGGCGGCAGAGAATGACGAAGTCATCCGCATACCGCACGAGCACACCAAGGTGCGCCCAGCGCTGCTGCCATTGCTGATCCAAGACGTGCAGGTAAATATTCGAGAGCAGCGGCGAGATGACGCCCCCTTGCGGCGTCCCCTGCTCGCTGGGTTCGTAGCCGGCGGCCGTCAACACCCCAGCCGTCAGCCAGGCCTGCAGCAGCCGCAGCACGCGCCGATCGCTGATGCGCTGCCGCACCAACGCCAGCAGCCGCGCCTGATCGATGGTGTCGAAGTATCGCACAATGTCTCCATCGACCACCCAGTTGTGCCCCCGATTGATCGTCTCTTTGATCAGTCGGTGGGCCTGGTGGGCCGTGCGCCCGGGCCGAAACCCATACGAACAGGGCAGAAAGTCCGCCTCAAAGAGCGGCTCGGTCACCAGCCGGCAGGCGGCCTGCACCACGCGGTCCCGCACCGTCGGAATCCCCAACGGCCGGGTGCCGCCGCTGGCTTTGGGAATCTCCACCCGTCGCACTGGACGCGGCCGATACCGGCCCGTCCGCAGCGCCGCTTGGTTCTCCCGCAGGAACGGTTCCACCCCAGCCCGCTCAATGCCCTCGATCGCCTGCCCATCGACCCCACCTTGGCCACGGTTGGCTCGCACCGTCGCCCACGCCTGCTCCAGCACATCCCACCGCCAGAGCTTGTCATACACGGCATGGAAGCGCCGGCCCGGGCTCCTCTTGGCCGCCTGATAGAGGGCCTGTTGCAGGCGACGGACTTTGTCACGGGAGTGGTTAGCCGCAGTGGGCATTCTCCAGCCCCTCGCCCTCACAGGCCCATGGTTGAAGCAGAGGCCCTTCCCTCCGGCTCGGTTCTCTTCTCCGAGCCCTCATCAGTACTATGGCCTCCTCCGACTGCCTCCCCGCCCTCGGCCCACTTCGACCCTCGGTCTTATAGCACCGAGTCCAGTGGCGGCAAGGCTCTCCCAGGTTGCTTCGTTGGCCTTGTGGACATTCCGCTCCCCATACGCCGGAGGATTCGCCCCCGCTGCTCCAGCCTCCCAGCGGGGATTGTTGCCTTCGCCGATGTGTACGCGGCTCGGCCTCCCCCTACGCCTTTCGGCGGTCAACTCACGACGCGGCAGGATTCCCGTCATGGTACGGACTGCCCACTCGTCCCCTCGCTCTTCACGAGGTTTGGTACCCCGCTCAGCCGCCCGCTTTACAACGAACGACCGGGGCTGACTACGTGGCCCGCTGGCGGTTACCACGGCCGGACTTGCACCGGCTGGTCAACGAAACCTTCGCCTGGCACGCTACACACCTATTGACAAGACCTCGGCGCTCCGTCGGCCACTCAGAGAACGGGACCGCCCCACGAATCCCGGCACTGCTCCAGCGCCGCTGCTCAGCTCCATCAACCAATCCCGCACGAAAGCGTGTGTCGGACACCCGTGTTTCGCTCTC
>JBFMAX010000040.1 GCA_040755395.1 Nitrospirota bacterium | reverse complement strand
CTTGTGATACGCTAATATTAGTTACTGATGTAGTACAGTTATTAACAGCATCTGTTACAACTAATGAGTAGGTGCCTGGTTGATTAACGGTAATTGTTCCAGTACCTGCTCCGCTCACAATACCAGGACCACTCCAGTTATAGGTTACAGAAGATGGATTAACGGTTGATGTAATTTGTATAGTAGAATTATTACAATCTAAAGTTCCATTTGCAGCAGCAGATGCAGTAGGTGTGTTGGTGTTTTCAACAACAGTAATCAGCGTAGAATTAGAGCATCCATTAGAAGTATTAATTATAGTAAGTGTATAAGTGCCTCCTTGATTTACAGTAATAGTTGGTGTGCCATTTCCTCCTGTTATACCACTTCCAGCCCATGTATAGGATACTGGAGATGTTGTAGAAGTGCCTACTATCTGTACAGATGAAATTGAACAATTGATGGAACCAGATGGAGTTGCTGAAATATCTGGTAAATTACTATCTGGTACAACCTGAACAGTATTTGTTCCTGTACATCCATTAGTATTATCTGTAACTTCAATAGTATAAGTTCCGGGAGAGCATGCTTGAGTAGTAAAAGTATTAGTTGGACCACAAACACCACCTAACCAGTTGATAGTAACACCCGTGTTAGGAGTAGCACTTGCAGATATATTTACACTTGGACTTGAACAAGTTAGAGTAGCATTACCGCCACTTGTTACTGTAGGTGCGGTAGTATTTTGTGTTACTGAAACATTTGTTGTATTGGTACAAGTATTGGCAGGGTCAGTTATTACTAAATTATAGTTTCCGGGTTGATTGACAGTGATTGTTCCAGTGCCTGCTCCGCTTACAATACCAGGACCACTCCAGTTATAGGTTACAGAAGTTGGATTAACAGTTGATGTAATTTGTATAGTAAAATTATTACAATCTAATGTTCCATTTGCAGCAGCAGAAACAGAAGGAGCAGTAGTATTTTGTGTAATAGATTGATTAATAGCAACGGTACAGCTATTAGCCGTGTTAGTAACTGTTACTTGGTAAGTTCCACCTTGATTGACGGTAATAGTTCCAGTGCTTCCACCAGATACGATACCTGGTCCAGTCCAGTTGTAGGTATAAGTTCCGGCAGGAGTAACGGTAGTAGAAATTTGAGCGGAAGTGGTTGAGCAGTTTAAGGAGCCCGTAGAGACAATAGTCACTGATGGGACATTGCTATCCATAGCAACAGATTGAGAAGTGGAAGCAGTACAGTTATTAGCCGTGTTAGTAACTGTTACCTGATAGGTACCACCTTGATTGACGGTGATAGTTCCAGTTCCGCTACCTGAAACAATACCGGGACCACTCCAGTTATAAGTAATGCCCGAAGAAGGAGTTACAGTAGTAGATACTAAAACGGTATTGGTAGTACAATTTAAAGACCCACTAGCAGCAGCGGTGATGCTTGGGGCTGTTGTATTTTGAGTAACTGCTTGAGAAGTTACGGCTGTACAGTTGTTGGCAGTATTAGTAACTGTTACCTGATAAGTTCCGCTTTGATTAACGGTGATAGTTCCCGTTCCGCTACCTGAAACAATACCGGGACCACTCCAGTTATAAGTAATGCCCGAAGAAGGTGTAACGGTGGTAGATACTAAAACCGTATTGGTAGTACAATTTAATGAACTACTTGCAGCAGCAGAAACAGAAGGAGCAGTAGTATTTTGTGTAATAGATTGATTAATAGCAACGGTACAGCTATTAGCCGTGTTAGTAACTGTTACTTGGTAAGTTCCGCCTTGATTGACGGTAATAGTTCCAGTGCTTCCACCAGATACGATACCAGGTCCAGTCCAGTTGTAGGTATAAGTTCCAGCAGGAGTAACGGTAGTAGAAATTTGAGCGGAAGTGGTTGAGCAGTTTAAGGAGCCCGAAGAAGCAATAGACACTGATGGGACATTGTTATCCATAGCAACAGATTGAGAAGTGGAAGCAGTACAGTTATTAGCCGTGTTAGTAACTGTTACCTGATAGGTACCACCTTGATTGACGGTGATAGTTCCAGTTCCGCTACCTGAAACAATACCAGGTCCACTCCAGTTATAAGTAATACCAGATGAAGGCGTAACAGTAGTAGATACTAAAACAGTATTGGTAGTACAATTTAATGAACCACTCGTAGCAGCTGTTATACTTGGTGGAGTAGTATTTTGAACTACATTTTGCGAAGCAGTAGCTGTACAGTTGTTGGCAGTATTAGTAACTGTTACCTGATAAGTTCCGCTTTGATTAACGGTGATAGTTCCAGTTCCGCTACCTGAAACAATACCGGGACCACTCCAGTTGTAAGTAATGCCCGAAGAAGGTGTAACGGTGGT
>JBFMAX010000039.1 GCA_040755395.1 Nitrospirota bacterium | reverse complement strand
TGGATGGACGACGGCTCGCCGGAGCTGACGCCGCAGGTGAAGAGCAAGTACAAGTTCGACGCCCGCTACCTGGACGACATGCTGCGGGTGTCGTGGGACACCGCGTTCACCTATGTCGCGAAGGCCGTCATCCTGATCGCCACGCGGTACAGCGGTGAGGCGGGGGCGCGGCGGCTGCGCGAGCAGGGTTATCCGCCGGAGATGATCGAGATGATGAAGGGCGCGGGCACCCGGTGCTTCAAGCATCGGGCGGGCATGCCGGTGCTCGGCATCATCGGCAAGATGATGAACACGCGGTTCAACGGCGGGGTGCTGCCGTTGGTGGACAGTTGGATTCGGAAGGTGGGGCCGGACCGGGCGCAGGGCGGCAAGTACTACTCGAACTACACCTGGCACGGCGACCAGGACCCCAGCCAGCCCTGGTGGAACGGCACGCAGAACTGCGACGTCGACCTCTCGGACATGCGGTTCAGCAAGCTGAACACGAGCTGGGGCAAGAACTTCGTCGAGAACAAGATGCCGGAAGCGCACTGGAAACTGGAGTCGATCGAGCGCGGCTGCCGGATCGTCGTGATCACGCCCGAGTACAACCCGACGGCCTATCGTGCCGATTACTGGATTCCGGTCCGGCCGCAGACCGACGCGGCCAACTTCCTGGGCGCCTGCAAGATCATTCTCGACGAGAACCTGCAGGACATCGACTACATCAAGAGCCAGACGGACATGCCCTTGCTGGTCCGCACGGACACGCTGCAGTACTTGGACCCGCGGGATGTGATCGCGGACTACAAGTTCCCGGACTTCTCGAAGAGCTATTCGGGCCGGGTGCAGTCGCTGAAGCCGGAGCAGATCGAGCGGCTCGGCGGGTTCATGGTGTGGGATCTGGCGAAGAACCAGGCGGTGCCGCTGCACCGGGAGCAGGTCGGCTGGCACTACTTCCACAGCGGCATTGACGCGGCCCTCACAGGCACCTACCGGGTGAAGCTGCTCAACGGCCGCGAAGTGGACGTGATGCCGATCTACCAGATGTACCTGGTGCATCTCCAGGACTACGATCTGGACACCACGCATCAGATCAGCCGGTCGCCCAAGGACCTGATCGTGCGGTGGGCGCGGGACAGCGGGACGGTGAAGCCGGCGGCCATGCACAACGGCGAAGGCGTCTGCCACTACTTCCACTGCACCGAAATGGGCCGGGCGGCGGCGCTGGTGCTGACCCTCACCGGCAACATCGGCAAGTTCGGGGCGGGCTGCCACACCTGGTCGGGCAACTACAAGGCGGGCATCTGGAACGCCACGCCCTGGTCCGGCGCCGGGTTGGCGGTGCACACGGGCGAGGATCCCTTCAATCAGACCCTCGACCCCAACGCCCACGGCAAGGAGATCAAGACCAAGTCGTATTACTATGGCGAGGAAGTCGGTTACTGGAACCATGGCGATACGGCCTTGATCGTCAACACGCCCAAGTACGGCCGTAAGGTCTTCACCGGCAAGACCCACATGCCCAGTCCCTCGAAGGTGCGGTGGGTCACCAACGTGAACATTCTGAACAACTCCAAGCACCACTACGACATGGTGAAGAACGTCGATCCGAACATCGAGATGATCGTGACGCAGGACATCGAGATGACCTCGGACGTGAACCATGCGGACGTGGCGTTTGCGTGCAACAGTTGGATGGAGTTCACCTATCCGGAGATGACGGCCACGGTGAGCAACCCGTGGTTCCAGATCTGGAAGGGCGGCATCCGGCCGCTGTACGACACGCGCAACGACGCGGACACGTTCGCGGGGGTGGCGGCGAAGCTGACGGAGATGACGGGCGATGCCCGGATGCGCCAGGTCTTCCACTTCGTCTACCTGAACCGCGTGGACGTGTACGTGCAACGCACCTTGGACGCCAGCGCCACCGCCTATGGCTACAACGCGGACGTGATGCTGAAGTCCGAGAAGGGCTGGATGGTGATGGGCCGCACCTATCCGCGGCATCCGCTGTGGGAAGAGACGAACGAGTCGAAGCCCCACTGGACCCGTTGCGGGCGGATCGAGACCTACCGGGTGGAGCCGGAGGCCATCGAGTACGGCGAGAACTTCGTCGTGCACCGCGAGGGCACCGAGGCCACGCCCTATCTGCCCAATGCCATCATGTCGTCGAACCCGTTCATTCGGCCGGACGACTACGGCATTCCGATCACGGCGCAGCACCATGACGACAAGCATGTCCGCAACCTGCGGCTGCCGTGGCAGGAGATCAAGCGGCATGCCAACCCGTTGTGGGAGAAGGGCTACCAGTTCTACTGCGTGACCCCCAAGACGCGGCATCGGGTGCACAGCCAGTGGTCGGTGAACGACTGGGTGCAGATGTACG
>JBFMAX010000038.1 GCA_040755395.1 Nitrospirota bacterium | reverse complement strand
TTGGACTCGGCGGGGAACTTACTGGACTGAGGGCTCGTTCCTCCATCGTGATTCCCTCCCTGTGCCCAGAGAGGGAGGAATTTCAGATGAAAACTCAGGGGGGAGTTTCGCATGAAAGCTGACAGATCACGTTCCCGAACGTGGACAACATGGCGCCGGGCAACGAGCTCGACCTGTGGTCGCTGTCGCCGGACACCGGCACATTCCTGGTCGTCGGCACCATGAAGGTCAGCGCCGACGGAACCACGGTGGAAACCATCACCGGCGGCATCCGCCGGACGGCCTGGCATTTCGCGATGGCGGTCAGCGCGAGCGCGGTGCCGGGCACCAACGGCGATCAAAGCGGAGCTTGCACGCAATGCCGAACCGGCTCCGAGGCCGGCCTGATGGAAGGCGGGCTGGCCCAAGCCCTCACGATTCCCGGCGTGCGCACGCTCGGGATCTCCCGCGACCTCACGCTCCACTACCGCTCCACCAGCGCGGACGTCCGGCCGATCCTCCCGCTGAACGCCACCCTGAGCAGCCGCGCCGCGGTTCCGGCGACCTTCTCCGCACGCCTGACACTGGGCGGCGTCCAGCACGGGGCGGAGGTCTACTGGAACAGTAGCGGGCTCCCCGAGACCGCCGATTCGACCTCGCGCCTGGGCCTCCAGTTCGACGCCGCCGCGCTCCCGACCGGGCGCTATCCCGCCGACGTGATGCTGTTTTCGAACTATCCCCAGTCCAGCATCGGCGCAGCGCTCACCCGGCCCCTGCTCGTGCGCAACGAACGGAGCAGTCCCTTCGGGGCGGGCTGGACCCTCCTGGGCCTGGACCGGCTGCTGCCGCAGGGCGACGGGACCCTCGTGCTGGCCCAAGGCGACGGGACGACGGCGGTCTTCGGCCAATCGCGCCCGCTGGTCCTCGAGAGTTTCAACGTCGCCCGGAGCTTTGCCGCCAACGGCATCAGCACGAGCTTCGTGGCCGGCGGCGTCTATGCGCAGGCGCGGACCGATCTGCTCGATCCCGCGAACTTTGGCCCGACGGGGATCGTGAAACGATCCGTGACGTTCCGCAGCGGGCTGCAGACCGTGACCCTGCCGGCGCTGGAAGGCGTGGACGTCTTCATCCTCAACCGGCCCGTGACGGAGCTGACCGGCTCGGAAGGCGCGGCCTTGGAGGAATTCGTGCAGGGCGGGGGCGCCCTGCTGGAGATGCGTCCCTTCGGCGGGGGGCGCCGGCAGATCCTCGGCACCACCGGGGTCACCCAGATCAGCGACGTGGATGCGGTGCTCACGGTGGAGGGTTTGAATTCCCCGCTGGCCGGCGGCCCCTTCGGCACGGTGAGCAATCCGTTTCCCACCGGCTCCAGCTCCTATTACGGCGTCGTGGGCTTCGGGACCATCCTCGCGAACAACAACAGCGGGCCGACCTTGCTGCGGCTCGCCCCGGGCACGCTGTTTACCGGCCTGGGCCGGGCCATCCTCTTCGGGGATTCCGAGACCTGGGCGAGCGGCTATCAGGGCGGAGGCACCAATCTCTATGGCGCGAGCACGAACAAGACCCTCTTCCTGAACGCCCTCGCCTATCTGGTCCAGACGCCCGGCTACAAGACGCCCCCGCCCCCGCCGAACGCCACGACGAGCTTCCAGGGCCCGGCGGGCGAGGTCTCCACGCTGGTGCAGAATCCGGACGGCACATACACGCGCACGCTCAAGGACGGCACGACGTACCAGTTCAACGTCCAGGGCTTCCAGACGGCGGTGAGCGATCGCAACGGCAACACGACAGCGTATGCCTACGACGGGCAGGGCCGGCTCACCACGATCACCGACCCGGCCGGTCAGGTGACGACCTTCAGCTACACGAGCGGCCTCCTGTCCAGCATCGCTGACCCCGCTGGGCGGGTCACACAATTCGAGCATGATACTGCCGGCAACCTCATTCGCGTCACGGATCCCGCGTCACACGTCACGGCCTTTGCGTATGATCCCCAGCATCGGCTGATCCAGAAGACCGACGCGCGCGGCCAGGTCTCCCAGTATCAGTACGACTACGCCGGGCGGTTCGCGCAGGTCACGCTGCCGACGGGCGAAACGCGGAAGCTCAGCCCCAGCCAGCGCCTCGCCGTGCCGAATGTCGCGGCGGGCGAGGGGACGCCAGCCACTCCCGCCCCGCTCGCGCCACCGGTCAACGCGGCCTCCTTCACCGATGGCAACAACCACACGACCACGTTTGAGACGGATGCGTTGGGCCGCGTGACCACGCAGACCGATGCGCTCAACCGGGTGACGACCATCCAGCGGGATGCCCAGGGCAATCCGCTCACGATCACCCGCCCCAACGGCGCCGTCACGACGATGACCTACGACGCCAAGGGCAATCTGCTGACCTCAACCGAGCCGGCGATCGCCGCCACGACCACGTTCACCTATGAGCCGACGTTCAACCAAG
>JBFMAX010000037.1 GCA_040755395.1 Nitrospirota bacterium | reverse complement strand
TGCGTATTTCAGCCCATCGTGGACGGCGTTTCAGGCTGATCGTGGACGGCATTTCAGGTTGATCGCGGACGCTGTTTCAGCGTGATCGTGGACGGAGTTTCAGCCGGATCGTGGACGGTCCGGGTGCGTGCAGGTGATCCGATAGGCCGGCCTACGCTCGCGGTTTTTTTGAGCGAGCGATGCCCACACCGAGGATCACGATGCGTCAACTGCGAGAACTCCTGCGACTGCACCTGTTGGGTGGACGCAGTTATGCCGAGTGCGGCCGGGCGCTCGGCGTGGCCAAGAGCACGGCCGGCAAAATTGCGGCGCTGGCGCGCGCGGCCGGGCTGGATTGGTCGGCGATCGAGCGGCTCAGCGACGAGCAACTCGAGGCACGGCTGTATCGGTCGCCGGTGCCGCGCTGCGCGCGCCAGCTCGAACCCGACTACGCGCACATCCATCAGGAACTGAAGCGCCCCGGTGTGACGCTGCAGTTGCTGTGGGAGGAGTACGCGCGCGGCAACGAGCGCGCGTACAAGTACACGAGCTTCTGCGTCAAGTACCGGCAGTGGCGCCAGGCGCTGGCGCTGTCGATGCGGCAGACCCACGTCGCCGGCGAGCGGCTGTTCATCGACTACGCCGGTCAGACCGTTGCGATCGTCGACGCGGCCAGCGGCGCGATCACGCCGGCGCAGATCTTCGTGGCCGTGCTCGGGGCGTCGAACTACACGTTCGCGTGCGCCACGCTCGCGCAGACGAGCGCCGACTGGATCGGCGCGACCGTGGCCGCGTTCGAGTTCATCGGCGGCGTGCCGGTGCTCGTGGTGCCCGATCAGACGCGTGCGCTGATCGCGCAGCCCAGCCGCTACGAACCGCAACCCAATCGGCTGGCCGAGGAGTTCGCCGCGCATTATGGCGTCACGATCCTGCCGGCGCGGCCCGCGCATCCGCGCGACAAACCGAAGGTCGAGGCCGCGGTGCTGCTGGTCGAGCGTTGGATCCTGGCACGGTTGCGCCACCGGCGCTTCTTCAGCCTGGCGGCGCTGAATGCCGCCGTCGCCGAGCTGCTGGCCGAGCTGAACGCGCGGCCGTTCAAGAAGCTGCCCGGCAGCCGCGCCAGCGCCTTCGAGCAAATCGATGCGCCGGCGCTGCGGCCGCTGCCGGCGGCGCGCTTCATGCCGGCGCGCTGGAAGACGGCGCGCGTGAACATCGACTACCACATCGACGTCGACGGCCACTACTACTCGGTGCCGTATCGCCTCGTGCGCACGCAGGTGCAGGTGCGCGTCACCGCCGCCACCGTCGAGGTGTTCGCCGCGCACAGCCGCGTGGCCTGCCACGCCTACAGCAGCGCACGCGGTCGACACACGACGGTGGCCGAGCACATGCCGGCGGCGCACCGCGCGCATCGCGAGTGGACGCCGGCCAAGCTGCTGCACTGGGCGGAACGCATCGGTCCCAGCACGGCCGCCGTCGTGCGCTGGCAGCTCGAGCACCGCCCGCATCCCGAGCAGGGTTACCGCGCCTGCCTCGGGCTGCAGCGGCTGGCACGCGCCTGCGGCGCCGAGCGGCTGGAGGCCGCCTGCGCGCGCGCCTTGGCCATCGGCGCGCCGCTGTACCGCAGTGTGGATTCGATTCTGAAGCGCGGTGTCGACCGCCAGCCCCTGGCGGCGGCGGCAGCACCGCTTCCCACCGTCGCGCAGCACGACAACGTGCGCGGTCCCGACTACTACCACTGACCCCAGGAGGTTGCCTTGCTCAACGAACACACCCTGACCCAGCTGCGCGCGCTACGCCTGGATGGCATGGTCCACGCGCTGGCCGACGGCGCCGTGGCCGCCAGCGCCGCGACGCTGAGCTTTGACGAGCGCCTCGGCATGCTCGTGCAGCACGAGATCGACTGGCGCGACGGCAAGCGCGTGGCACGCCTGCTCAAAGCCGCCAAGCTCAAGGACAGCAGCGCCTGCATCGAGGACATCGACTGGCGCGGCAGCCGCGGCCTGGACCGTGGCCTCGTCACCGAACTGGCGACCTGCGACTGGCTGCGCCGCGGCCACAACGTGCTCGTCACCGGCGCCACCGGCGTGGGCAAAACCTGGATCGCGTGCGCGCTGGCGCAGCGCGCCGCGCGCTGCGGCTTCAGCGTCCTGTACGCGCGCTGCTCGCGCCTGCTGGAGGAGCTACGCATCGCGCACGGCGACGGCAGCTTCGCGCGCCGGCTGGCGCAGCTCGCTCGCATCGATCTGCTGGTGCTCGACGACCTGGCGCTCAAGCCGCTGGTGCCCGGCGAGCAGAACGATCTGCTCGAACTGCTCGACGATCGCATCGGCTCCCGCTCGACGCTCATCACCAGCCAACTGGAGATCAAGCTGTGGCACGCCTGGCTCGCCGATCCCACCGTGGCCGACGCGATCCTCGACCGCCTCGTACACAGCGCGCACCGCATCGCGCTCAAAGGCGAATCGCTGCGCAAGAAGCCGCGCACAGCAGGCGAGTCCGCATGACCGCAGCCCGTCCACCGTCGACGCGCACCACACGGCTTGCCCACCGCGGCGCGCGTTCGCGTTCGTCGCACGCGACGCCCGCGCGCCGCCGTGGACAAGCCTGCGACATCGCTGCGCTACCATTGCCAACATCGCTTGCGCGCATCCGTGCCCGGCCGCGATCACCGCGAAATGCCGTCCACGATCACGCTGAAACGCCGTCCGCGATCAAACTGAAACAGCCGTCCGCGATCGCTGAAATACGCA
>JBFMAX010000036.1 GCA_040755395.1 Nitrospirota bacterium | reverse complement strand
GTGTTGTTTTGCTGAATAAGCTGACCCCGGAAGTGGCGTTTTATTCACAATGAGCTGACCCCTTCGTCACCCTATTCATAGTAAACTATCCAGTCTGAAAGACCCACTCAAGAGAAAGGCCCAAAGCGAGGAGTGTGAGTTTTTGGTGGCTCCTTCCATCGCTTCAGGCCCAAGGAGGCTTCTATTGTTACTGTTTTTCATGGCGGGGATCAAGAGCCTTGTTGAGCGCGGCCGCTCCTATCCCTTCCCGCGCCCTCGGGTGTGCCTCAAAGAGGAGTGTCAAAGCAGCAGAATCTGGAGTCATGGGTATGTGGATGCCTACTTCGACGGCTATGCCGGTGCCCTCTCCCTGAAGCGGTATATCTGTGCCGATTGCGGATGCGTCTACACCGTGCGGCCCTTCGGCTACTGGCCTCGGCACCAAGTGGCCGTGACGGTTATTTTCAACAGACTGTGTCATCGGATACGACACGGTCGGTGGGGAGACAGTCCCTTGAGCCGCCAGCGTCAGGGCCACTGGCTCAGGGCGCTGAAGCGCAACGTCCTTTTCCATCTTGGGCTGCATTTCGCCGGAGACCTCCTGGAGGGATTTCACGAACTGCTGAGACAGGGTATTCAGCCCGTCAAAAGGACGGGATAACACGCAAAGCATCCCGCAGGCGGAACACTCCACCGAACTGTGTCGTTCCACGGGAAGGCGGGGCTGTGGTAAACCTGATCATCACACCGATTGAGGAGGTTTACCGATGGATGAAGAGGCAAAGAAGCGAATGGCAGTGTTTCGGTTTGGGGTGATCGCCGACTTTGTGGGCGGTCGCGCTCTGAGCCGCGGGGAGGTGCGGCGTCTTTTGGCGCAGAAGAGCGCCCAACGCTGGGAGATCCCCGGCTCCGGCAGGAGCCGTATCAGTGTATCTACGATCAAGAGTTGGATAGCCCGGTACCGGGCATCGGGCAACCGGCTGGAGTCGCTGTACCCCAAAGGCAGGTCCGACCGGGGGCAAAGCAGAACCATTGATCAGGAGACGGCCCAGGGATTGGTCACGCTGCGGCGTGAGCTTCCGGCCGTCTCTCTTCCCCTTTTGATGCAGGAGGCACGGGCGCGGCAGATCATTCCTGTCGGCGCCAAGGTGCCCTATGCTACCCTGTACCGGTTTCTGCAGTCCGAAGGGCTGCTGCAGAAACCCGATCAGGAGGCCCAGGACCGGAGGCGCTTTGAGGCCGCCGATCCCAACGATCTGTGGCAGGCCGATGTGTTGCACGGCCCTCCGGTGCTGCAGGAGGGCAAGCAGAGGAAGACCTACCTGATTGCTTTCATCGATGATATGAGCAGGCTCGCCGTACACGCCGAGTTCTATCTGCATGAGCGCCTGGAGAGTTTTCTGGATGCCCTCCGCAAAGCTCTCCTCATGCGCGGCCTCCCCCGCAAGCTCTATGTGGACAACGGCGCGGCTTTCCGTTGCCATCATCTGGAGCACATCTGCGCATCCCTGGGGATCGTCCTTCTGCATTCTCGTCCATATCAGCCTGAAGGACGCGGCAAGATGGAGCGGTGGTTTAGGACGGTCCGGCAGCAGTTTCTCAGCACGGCGAAAGCCTCCACGCTGGAGGAGCTCAACGATGCGCTGCGTCCGTGGGTGGCTGCCTATAATGCGGCCCGGCACCGAACCACCCAGGAGACACCCGTCAGCCGCTTCTCCCGGCATATCGAATGCATCCGGCCTGCACCCAAGGATCTGGAGGATCATTTCAGAAAGACGGTCAGAAGGACAGTGGCAAAAGACAGAACCGTCGCCCTCGGCGGCAAACTCTACGAAGCACCTGTCGCCCTTATCGGCAAACAGGTCATGCTCTTGTACCATGAGCATGATCCCGCACGGGTAGAAGTCACTTTCGGTGGACAGACCTACGGGTTTATTCGCCTGCTGGATGTAAAGGTCAACTGCAGAGTCAAACGGGGACACAGCGGGCTGAAGCTGGACCGCCCCCTGCACGATGAACGCTACCGGGGCGGCAGACTGTTTGGAGCCGATGCAGCTCGGGAGGAGCAGGGATGAGCACGACCTACAGGATATTCTACGGACTGCAGCGAGAGCCTTTTAGCCAGGACCTCCGGGTCGAAGACCTCATGCAAAGTGAATCCATGGTGGCAGCTCAGCAGCGGGTGCAGTTCGCCCTTGCTCTGGGGGCGGTCGCCGTCCTTACCGGCGATGTCGGCAGCGGAAAGTCCTCGGCCCTCCGCTTCGCCTGCTCCAAACTCCATCCCTCGGAGTACAGAATCCTCTATCTTACCGCCACCTCGGGGTCCGTTATTGAGCTCTACAAGCAGATCTGCTACGCATTGGACATTGAGACCAGGGGGACCTCCAAGGCGACCCTCACCAAGATGATTCGCGCCTCCCTGCTTGAGCTCGACCGCACACGGCAGAAACCCGTGCTGATCATTGATGAGGCATCCCTGATGCGGTTGGATGTCTTTACAGAGTTCCACACGATCTGCCAGTTTGAGGCGGACTCCAAACCTCTGCTGCCGGTCATTCTTGCCGGCCAGAACAATCTCATCGACAATCTCATGTTCGAGCAGTCACGGGCGCTTGCCTCCCGTGTAGTGGCGAAGGGGCATATGGAGGCGTTCAAGCGAGAGGAGATGGCCCACTACCTTCAGCACCATCTCCATATTGCCGGATGTAAAGAAAACCTGTTCTCTGAGCAGGCTGTCACTGCAATCCACCAGGGCTCAGGAGGGCTCCTCAGAAGAGCGAACAATCTTGCCCGCGGAGCGCTGATGGCTGCCGCTGCAGAGCGCTGTACCGTCGTCTCCGCCGAGCACGTCAGGATTGCCTCAACGGAGATTATCTGATTGAAAAAACAAGGGAGAGGCATCCCCTCTCCCTTTCAGGTTATTTTATGTCGGATAGGTCAGTTTATTCAGAATTTTTGCGCCAGTTTATCCCGAAAAACAACA
>JBFMAX010000035.1 GCA_040755395.1 Nitrospirota bacterium | reverse complement strand
CGATTCCTGACAGGAGGCCCGCGATTTCCGCAGGAGCGCATCCGGGCTCTCTCGTCCATGCGTGGCCGCTGGTGCTCTCGTCTATCATGTCATGCGTAACGAAACGACTCCCGACCCCTTTTCTCATACCCGACAGCGTGGTCCTTCCCCGGCTGATCAGGGTCCCGGGCATCGGACCCTCGGGGTGGAACCGCGCCGTGTTGGATTGTCTCAGGGATGTGGCCAGATGATCCGGGTGGAAATAGCTGACGGAGCCGCTCGTGACTTGCTTGATCGCGATCCGTTGATTCCCCGCCCAGATAAGCTTGGCGCACTGACCAAATTCACACACATACAGCTTGCCGATGTAGACGGAGGTCTTGCTCCCCCCGACTTTCTTTACCCGCCTGCCCTCGCCGTCGTAAACGAACGTGGTGGTCTGGCCGTTCGCGGTGATGCTGGGAGAGGAATGATACTCGGAGGAGAGCGGATGCATCCGGCGGGGCGTCAGCAGAGGTCCGGGAAAATGAAGAACGCGATAACTCAATAAGTCATGTCTGACCCCAAAGCTCTCCTTTTCTCTTTCCGCGCCGATCTTCTCCTTTTCAGTTCTCGCTAGCCACGTTACGTTCGGTACCCTGGCTCAAGACCCGGTCTCCTTCCATTGTGCTAATAAACCAGGCAACATCTCCGAGGCCAGGTTCATGGCCAAGCGCCTCCCACTCAGCTTGGATCCGATTCATCGTGTCTGCCGGAGAGAGACTCCAAGATTCCCATTTTCCGTCCTCGGTCGGGCACCCGGCTTCGATCAGTCCTGCTTCGAGCAGGTCACGGAGTATTTGAAGGACTTTCTCACGCACGAGTTTCTGGTCTATGGCCAGTTCGCGTTCTTCCAGCTGCGCACCGAGCTCAGCATCCCAAGCCTTAGAGGCCACCATGTCCAGTAATTCACGTCCACCGGGTTGCTGCCGCACGAGGTCTCTAGTGATCACCCAGACCACTAGCCACAGACCAGTATAATCATCCTGGCAATAGCCCAAGACATTCTTGTGTAATTCAGATAGCTTCTGCATCGCGCATGCTCACTTCGGTATGTGTATTCTCTTGATGTCGTTGATTCCCGGGATGTTCACGTCCATCGTGGGACCGTAGCGCCTCGACTGCCTAAAACCGATGTTCGCCCCTTGTCCCAAATTAACGAACAGGCCTTTGTATGTCGGGTGATCAATCAACCGACCATGCTGCCCCACTTCAAGAAATAACGATTCCAACCCCTCTTGCCCACCATGAAAAGTAAAAATACCTGGTGAGCTACCTGGTTTCAGGAGGTGCCGAACCGCGTCGAAGATTCCCTCAAAGCCAACTTTTGCTCCCTTGCCTCCAGGGATGATCCCTAAGATACCCCAAAAGTAATCGCCGGGACCTGCATCTGGATTTCCTAGCGCTTGTCCCAGATCATACCCCGGAACGAGCCCCAGTACGAAGTCCATGACAAAAGACGCCGTTCCAGAAGACGAAGGTGCCGCACTGGCCTTCGGCGCAGGTGGCAAGGGAGGTGGCTCTGGCTCGGGTAAATAGTCGGACGGGCTGCCGCCAAGATATTTCGCCATTTCCCCGGCGATGAATTCTTGGGATGCCCCCCTGAGCGACTAATCCCCTGATGTACCGCTGGACTACACCGATATACGCGTTATAAAGGCTGGGGCCTTGAACGACTGGAACGGTAATACTATTGAGCGTTCACAAATATAGTGACAAACGTGTGTCGATAGGCTATCCTCCTGCCGACGTGATCACCACGGGAGGGGCGGATGGCACGGACACGAGACTTTGAGGCACTGGAGCAGCGACGATACAAAGCGGCGACCCTGTTGCGGCAGGGTGTGTGGCCAGCGGAGGTCGCGCGGCGCTTGGGGGTCTCGCGCCAATCGGTAAGCCGCTGGGCCAAGGCCCTGGCCGAGCAGGGCCGCCAAGGCTTGCAACGGGCGAAGCGGGCAGGACGCCCGCCGACGCTCACGGCCGCGGATCTGAAGCGCGTGGTGCGGGCGCTGAAGGCGGGGCCGGAGGCCCAGGGATACGCCACCGGGCTGTGGACACTGCCCCGCGTGGCGAAGCTGATTGAGACCGCCTGCGGCGTCCGGTTCGGCACAACCCGCGTCTGGCAACTCTTGCACGCCCTGGGCTGGAGTTGCCAGCGGCCGACCGGGCGGGCGCGGGAGCGGGATGAGGCCGCGATCCGACGCTGGAAGCGGATCGAGTGGCCCCGGTTAAAAAAACGCCGCGGCCGAAGGCCGCACGATCGTCTTCGTCGACGAGTCGGGGTTGAGCGAGCAGCCGCATCGGGTGCGGACGTGGGCGCCGCGAGGGCAGACGCCAGTGTGGCAACTGGCCTTCAACTGGAAACGGCTGTCCGTGATCGCCGGGGTGACGGTCTGGACGTTCTATTTCCGGCTGTATCCCGGCACGATCAAGAGCCCGCAGATCGTGGACTTTCTCCGCCACCTGCGGCGACAACTGCGCCGGAAGCTGCTGATCATCTGGGATGGGCTCAAGGCGCACCGGAGCCGGCTGGTCCGTGAGCAAGAAAAGGGGTCGGGAGTCGATTCTTGACAGGAGGCCCGCGATTTCCGCAGGAGCGCATCCGGGCTCTCTCGTCCATGCGTGGCCGCTGGTGCTCTCGTCTATCATGTCATGCGTAACGAAACGACTCCCGACCCCTTTAATCCCCACCTGATCTGATCTGGATCGACGGCGAGATTCACGGCGTGAAGAGCCGCAGCACGGAGGCTCCGCTGAATCAGGTCAAATTCAACAACGCTGAGCGCTATGACCAGATCGTCTTTCTCACCCAACCGCCACGAAGACCTGGGGCGCCTCCTTGCACACCTGGCGGGAATCCCATCAATCCACTGCTACCTGGGCCGTGTCCGACTGGTGGCGGGCCATAGTGGCTCGCTGGCAGTTCGAAAGCTCAACTTCTCCGCGTAGCCTCTGGGGACAGGAGAAATGGGGAACGTTTGTCAGCTTTCATGCGAAACTCCCCCCTGAGTTTTCATCTGAAATTCCTCCCTCTCTGGGCACAGGGAGGGAATCACGATGGAGGAACGAGCCCTCAGTCCAGTAAGTTCCCCGCCGAGTCCAACC
>JBFMAX010000034.1 GCA_040755395.1 Nitrospirota bacterium | reverse complement strand
GAGGGCGGCGAGGACCCGGCCGAGTACGTCGAGACCGCTTACCGCGTCTCCGAGACCAAGTTCAACGCCTGGCCGGAGTCGCTGAAGAGCGCCTTCGCCCCCGCCCGCACGCTCAAGACCGGCAAGCCCGGATTCCGTCTCGCCCTGTTGGAGGAGTGACCGTCATGTTCAAGAACCGCACTTTGCTCGACAAGCTGAAAAAGCAGCACCCCTATCTGCTGGAGTCCCTGCCGGAACGGATCGAGACGAATGGCGCCAACGTGGCCATCGAAGATGCCACCCTGGATCAGATCGCCTTCGCCGTCATCGCCCTCGAAAACGAGGTCCGGCCCATCAGCCGCCGCATGAACGCCTTGCGGGAGCTCTACGACCTCGCCCGCAAACACGGCGCACTTGGCGCGCACCGGATCGGAGACGCCTTCACCGACAAAGGAGGCCGCTCATGAGCCTCCCCATCATCTCCGCCGACCAGCGCCTGGCCGAAAAGCGCGGCGTGAAAGGCGTGCTGGTCGGCAAGAGCGGCATCGGCAAGACCTCGCAGCTCTGGACCCTGGCGCCCGAGAGCACCCTGTTCTTCGACCTCGAGGCGGGCGACCTCGCCGTCGAGGGGTGGGCCGGCGACACCATCCGCCCGCGCACCTGGCAGGAGTGCCGCGACTTCGCGGTGTTTATCGGCGGCCCGAACCCGGCGCTGCGTGAGGACCAGCCTTTCAGCCAAGCCCACTTCGATGCCGTCTGCGCGCGCTTCGGCGACCCGACCGTGCTCGATCGCTACGACACCGTGTT
This sequence comes from Nitrospirota bacterium, assembly GCA_040755395.1. NCBI lineage: Bacteria > Pseudomonadati > Nitrospirota > Nitrospirota bacterium. The sequence goes on along the minus strand of JBFMAX010000034.1, from coordinate 2,447 downwards.
CGTCGACTCGATCACCGTCGCAGGGCGTCTGTGCCTGCAGTGGTGCAAGGGCCAGCCGCAGGCCTTCTCCGAGAAGACCGGCAAGCCGGACACCCGCGGGGCCTACGGCCTGATGGGCCAGGAGATGATCGCCTGGCTCACCCACCTGCAGCACACCCGCGGCAAGAACGTGTGGTTCGTCGGCATCCTCGACGAGCGCCTCGACGACTTCAATCGCCGCGTCTTCCAGCTGCAGATCGACGGCTCCAAGACCGGGCTCGAGCTGCCCGGCATTGTCGACGAGGTGGCGACGCTGGCCGAGCTCAAGGCCGACGACGGCACCGCCTACCGCGCCTTCGTCTGCCACACGCTCAACCCCTGGGGCTTCCCCGCCAAGGACCGCTCCGGCCGCCTCGATCAGATCGAGGAGCCGCACCTCGGCCGCCTGATGGCCAAGATCGCCGGCCCGGCCCGACCCGCTCTCGAACGCCTCGACTTCGCGCGCCCCGCGCCTTCCGAACCCGTACAGCAATAAGGAGCCACGACCATGAGCTACTTCGATTTCAACGATGCCAACGAGCAGTCCTCGTTCGACCTGATCCCCAAGGGCACGCTGGTGCGCGTGCGCATGACCATCCGCCCGGGCGGCTTCGACGACGCAAGTCAGGGCTGGACCGGCGGCTATGCCACCCGCAACGACAATACCGGCTCGGTGTACCTCAACTGCGAGTTCGTCGTGGTGGAGGGTGAGTACGCCCGCCGCAAGCTGTGGTCGCTGATCGGCCTCTACAGCCCCAAGGGTCCGGAGTGGGCCAACATGGGCCGCGCCTTCGTCAAGGCGATCCTGAACTCCGCGCGCGGCATCCATCCGGGCGATGCCAGCCCCCAGGCCCAGAACGCACGGCGCATCGCCGGGTTCGCCGATCTGGACGGCATCGAGTTCCTCGGCAAGGTCGATTGGGAGAAGGATCAGAACGGCCAGGACAAGGCCGTCATCAAGCAGGCGATCCAGCCCGACCACAAGGACTACGCCGCGCTGATGGGCGCACCGCGTGCGCCGGCACCGTCGGCCGTCACGCCGAACGCCTATGCCCAAGCCACGGGTCGCGCGCAGGTGGCGGGCCGTCCGAGCTGGGCGCAGTAAGGGGGACTGCCGGCATGATGCTTCGTCCCCGTCAGGCCCTGCTGGTGGAGCGCTCGCTCGCGGCGCTGCACCAGCACGGCAACACCCTGGCCATCGGCCCGACCGGCTCGGGCAAGACCATCATGCTGTCGGCGGTCGCCGGCGGCGTGCTGGAGGAGCCCGACGCCAAGGCCTGCATCCTCGCGCACCGCGACGAGCTCACCGCCCAGAACCGGGGAAAGTTCGGCCGGGTCAATCCGGGCGTCGCGACCTCGGTGTTCGATGCCAAGGAGAAGTCCTGGGCCGGGCGCGCGACCTTCGCGATGGTGCAGACGCTTACGCGCGACAACCATCTCGACGCGATGCCCACGCTCGATCTGTTGGTGGTCGATGAGGCGCATCATGCCGCCTCACCGTCCTACCGGCGCGTGATCGATCACGTGCTGTCGTGCAACCCCCGCGCGCTGATCTTCGGTGCCACCGCCACGCCCGCACGCAGCGACGGCAAGGGGCTGCGCGAGGTTTTTAGCAACGTGGCCGACCAGATCACCCTGGGCGAGCTCATCGCCTCCGGCCATCTGGTGCCGCCGCGCACCTTCGTCATCGATGTCGGCGCGCAGTCTGCCCTCGCCCAGGTGCGCCGCACCGCCACCGACTTCGACATGACCGAGGTGGAGGCGATCCTCAACAGGACGCCGATCACCGACGCGGTGATCCGTCACTGGCGCGAGAAGGCCGGCGAGCGCAAGACCATCGTGTTCTGCTCCACCGTGGCCCACGCGCAATGCGTGGCCGACGCCTTCGTCGCGGCCGGCATCCGCGCCGTGCTGATCCACGGCGAGTTGTCGGACGCCGAGCGCAAGGTGCGACTCGCCGAGTACGAGACCGGCGATGCGCAGGTGGTGGTCAACGTGGCGGTGCTGACCGAAGGCTACGACTACACGCCCACCTCCTGCGTGGTGCTGCTGCGCCCGAGCTCCCACAAGTCGACCCTGACCCAGATGATCGGTCGTGGGCTGCGCACCGTCGATCCGGCCGAGCATCCGGGCATCGTCAAGACCGATTGCATCGTGCTCGACTTCGGCACCGCGACGCTCATGCACGGCTCGCTGGAGCAGGAGGCCAACCTGGACGGCCACCGCTACCCTGGCGAGGCGCCCACCAAGGAGTGCCCGTCCTGCGAGGCGACGGTGCCGCTCGGCTGCCGCGAGTGCCCCCTGTGCGGCTTCGAATGGACTCGCGACGAAACGGAGCAGGCAGATGCGCTGGACGACTTCGTCATGACGGAGATCGACCTGCTCAAGCGCTCCAACTTCCGCTGGTGCGATCTCTTCGGCTGCGACGA
>JBFMAX010000033.1:2085-3248 GCA_040755395.1 Nitrospirota bacterium | reverse complement strand
GCGCGTAATCTTGTCGGACGTCGCCAGCATGACCACACGTTCGACCACGTTGCGGAGTTCGCGGACGTTGCCCGGCCAGGGATACGCCGTCAACGCGTCTACGGCGGAGGCGTCGAAATAGCAGCGCGGTTTCCCCATCTCCCGCCCGAGCCGACTCAAGAGATGTCGCGCGATCGCCGGGATGTCCTCGGTCCGCTCGCGCAGGGGCGGCACCGGAATGTGGACGACGGCCAGGCGAAAATAGAGGTCTTTGCGGAACGTCCCGTGCTTGACCTTTTCCGCCAGATCCTGGTTCGTGGCGGCGATGATGCGCAGGTCCACCCGCTTGGCCCGCGTGCCGCCGACGGGCCGGACTTCATTCTCCTCGATCACGCGCAGCAGTTTCACCTGCAGCCCCAGCGGCAATTCCCCGATTTCGTCGAGGAACACCGTGCCGCCGTGCGCCAGCTCGATGAGCCCCGGCTTGTCGGTGCTGGCGCCGGTAAAGGCGCCGCGCACGTGGCCGAACAGTTCGCTTTCGATGGTGCCCTCCGGGATCGTCGCGCAGTCGATGATCTGGAAGGGCTTGGCGCGCTCGCGGCTGCGCTCGTGAATGGCGCGGGCGAGGAGGCCCTTGCCGGTGCCGGTCTCCCCGGTGATGAGCACGGTGGAGCGGACCTGGGCGGCTTCGCCGACCTGGCGCAGGACGCGCTGGAAGGCCGCGCTGACGCCCACCAGGCTGCCGGTCTCCAGGTCGTGGCGCACCATCCGTTCGAAGGCCGAGTGGCGCCGGAGGATCTCGGAATAGCGGATGGCGCGATGCAGCCGCATGCCCAGATCGGTGGGGTTGAGGGGCTTGAGGACATAGTCGAAGGCGCCGCGCCGCATGGCCTCGACCGCCAGGTTCACCGTGTTCATCCAGGTCACGACGAGGACCGGGAGGTTGCGGTCGAGTTCCAGGATGTGGCTGACCAGGTCCAGGCCGTCCATGGCGGGCAGGACCAGGTCGGTGAGGACCAAATCCACCGTCCGTTCGTTGAGCAACTGGACCGCGCCTTCCGCGGTCGCGCGGACTTCGATGTCGAGTTGGTCGTCAAAGGTTTTGAGTTTGGCCTGCTCGAGCGCGTGCAGGATCATCTCCGTGTCGGCGGAATTGTCTTCGACCACCAACACCGTAAAAGGAG
>JBFMAX010000033.1:0-1985 GCA_040755395.1 Nitrospirota bacterium | reverse complement strand
AAGGTCATGTCACCGATGGCCGGCAGCGAGAAGGTCACCGTGCAGCCCGGCCCGTCCGGGTTGGCGTCCACCCACACCTGCCCGCCGTAGAGTTCCACGATGCGTTTGACGATGGTCAGGCCGATTCCGCTCCCCGGCGCCTGGTCCGGCCGTAACCGCACGAACGGCTGAAAGACCCGCTCCCGCTGCTCGGCCGGAATCCCCAGGCCGTTGTCCCGGACCGTAAACCACACCCGGTTGTCGCGGCACCCCGCCTGGATCGCGATGGCCGGCGCCGCCTCCGGCCGGGCGAAGTTCAGCGCGTTGGCGAGGAGGTTGTCGAAGACCTGGCGCAGGTAGGCGCCGTGGCAGGCGACGAGCGGCGCCTGCACGCTCACCTCGACGCGGGCGCGCCGCGCCTCCAGCTCGCCGGCGCGGGCTTTCAGCACGGCGTGGACCACCGTCGCCGCGTCCACCGCCTCCACGGCCTCCGCCCGCGTGCCGACCCGGGCCACCATCAGAATGCTCTCCACCCGCGCCTCCAACTCCTGGGCGTTCTGTTCGATCAAGGCCAGCCAGCGCGCCGCTTGGGGGGCGAGCGCGGCGCCGTACTCCTGCCGCAACAGGGCGGCGAGGCCCCCCATGCGCTTGCCGGGCCCTTTGAGGTCGTGGGCCAGGGCTTCGGCCAGATGCTCCAACTGGCGCAGCCGGGCGGCCAGGTCCTTCTGCTTCTGATGCGCCTGCTCGTAGAGCCGGGCATTGGCGATGGCCAAGGCCGCTTCTTGGGCGAGCCCCCGTGCCAGGCGCACGTTCCAGCCGTCCGGGCCGCTGGCTGCCTCCTTGAGCAGCAGCAGCACGCCGAAGGGGGCTCCCTGGGCGAGCAGCGGAATCGCCAGCACGCTGTCGCCGATGAGATTGCGCCGGCTCACTTGGGGGCGGCGGTCGCGGCGCAGCTCGTGGCCGGCCGCCGGCTCGTGTGTGTCGAAGGCCCGCACGGCGATGGGAAACTCCTCCCACAGCATGACGGACTTGCGCAGCGTGTCGCTCCAGGGGCCCGAGGCGGCCTCGACGACCCAACAGCCCATCTGCTCATTGCGCAGCAGCACCAGGCAGACATCCGCCCGGGTCAACTCCGCGGCGCGATCGACGATGCGCCGCAGGGAGCCGTCGAGGCCGTCGGGCCCGATGGTGTTGAGGTCGTGGCCGGTGGCGATGAGCGCTTCGAGCTCGCGGATGTGCGCGCGGATGCGCTGCGCCATCGCCTCATAGGCCCGGGCCACCTGGCCGATCTCGTCCAACGACTGGATGGAAATCGAGGGGACCGGGGCCCCGGTGTCGTCCGCGCGACCGAACTGTTCGACCGACGATCGCAGCACCCCCAGCGGATGCGTCAGCGATTGCGCCAACAGGCGTACGCCGAGAAAGCCGAGCGCCAGGCCGCCCCCCAACGCCCCCAGCAAGCCCCAGAAGGTCGCGTGGGTCACCCTTTCTTGGTCGGCCACCAGGCGTGCCAGTTCGCGGTCCAAATGATCCTCCATGTTCCGCAGGTCCTGTCGTACGCGATCCGACAACGTGAGCCCCTGCCCCGACCGCACGTAGGCTGCCACCTCGGCCAGGTACCCCTGGCGGATCCGCTCGATAAGCGTTTGTTTGGACTCGATCAGCTCGCGGAGCTGCCGGCCGACTCGGCGCACGTCTTCCGATTCAAGGCTGCCCACGTGCTCCGCCAGCGTGATCGTGCGATCCAGGACCGGCTGGAGATTCGTCCTGGCCTCCTCCAGGGGCGTGAGAAACGTCGGTTGCTGCGTGATGAGGTATCCGCGGAAGGCGTCTTCGGCGTCGACCGCGAGGCGCCGGAGGACTTCGGTCTGCTCGCGCGCGAGTTGGACCCGATGCCGCTTCTCTTGCAGATCCAGCAGATGATTCACGAAGGCGAGGTGGACGGCCAGCGCGACGAGGACGGGGACAAAACACACCATGAGGATGAGCCAGAGCTTCTGCTGGAC
>JBFMAX010000032.1 GCA_040755395.1 Nitrospirota bacterium | reverse complement strand
GGGCATCGTGCCGGAAAACGCCTTGGCGCGGCGCTTTCGCGACGAACAGGGGCGGCTCAACCAGAAAATCGCCCAGCTCGCCGACCGCGTCACCCTCATCGCCGCAGGATTGCCGCTGCAGCTCAAATAAAAACCGGCGGTTTCCCGCCGGACGAGAGGTGCAGCATGCAAGCAATCGTCATTTCGCGCCGTTCGTCTCCTGCGCCTCATGCCAGAGCGCATTGACGACGGCGAGCAATACGGCCATGGCTAGGCCCAGGATCCAAGCGAAATACCACATGGCGATCTCCTCAATAAAGCATTTTGTCGTTGGCGGCGATGTATTGCTCATCCAGCTTGCCGCGCATCACCCGATAGCCCCAGCCGGTATAGGCGAGCACGAGCGGCGTGAAGATCAACGCCACCCAGAACATCACGTTGAGCGTGTAGGCGCTCGAAGTCACGTCCCAGGCGGTCAGGCTGTGGTTGGGCTGGCTGCTCGAGGGCATCACGAAGGGGAACATCGCCGCACCGGTAGTGAAGATCACCCCGGCGCAGGCAACGGAGGAGGCAACGAATGAGAGGAGCGTCTTGCCGGCGCGCACCAGCCAAACGGCGAGAAGCGCTCCGCCAATGCCCAAGAGAGGGGCCAGCCACAGCAGCGGCCACTGCCTGAAGTTGGCAAGCCAAGCGCCTTTTTCGATCGCGACCTCCTTCATCAGCGGGTTGAGGACGGCATTGGGATCGAGCGCGCTCTTCACCACGTAGCCCGGCATCATCGCCACGAAAACGCCGGCCAGGGCAAAACCCGCGGCAACGACGACGCCCGCGACGGTCACCGCCTTCACGCTGCGCCGCTGCAGCTCTCCGCTGGTGCGGTGGGCCAGAAAGGTTGCGCCTTGCAACACGAGCAGCATCAGGCTGACGATGCCGCACAAAAGGGCAAACGGGTTGAGTACGAGCGCCCAGAACGAGCCGGTGTAGTAGGAACGCAGGCTGTCGTCGAACTGGAACGGCACGCCTTGCAGCAGATTGCCGAAAGCCACGCCGAAGACCAGCGCCGGAATCGCGCTGCCGGCGAACAAGCCCCAATCCCAGGCGGTACGCCAGCGGGAATCAGCGATCTTGGAACGGTAATCGAAGCCGGTCGGGCGGAAGAACAGCGCAAAGAGCACCAGCAACAGCGCCCAGTAAAGACCCGAGAAAGCCGTGGCATACACCACCGGCCAGGCGGCGAAAATCGCCCCGCCGCCGGTGATGAACCACACCTGGTTGCCATCCCAGTGCGGCGCCACGCTATTGATCATGATGCGTCGCTCGGCATCGTTCTTGCCCAGAAAGGGCAGCAGCGTGCCAACCCCCATGTCGTGACCGTCCATGATCGCGAAGCCAATGAGCAACACGCCCACCAGCAGCCACCAGATCAATTTCAGCGTCGCGTAATCGAACATCTTCCATTCTCCTTTCAGGCGGTTGCAGCAGAAGCCGACACGGTTTCCGGCTTGCCGAGCGAGGCATAAGGACCCAGCTTCGCGTACTTGATCATCAGGTAGAGCTCGGCAATGAGCAGCAAGGTATAAAAGCCGACGAATCCGGCCAGCGAGCCCCAAAGGTTGGCGGAGGTCAGCGTCGAGGCGGAAAGGTGGGTCGGTAACAGGCCATGCACCGTCCACGGCTGCCGACCATATTCGGCGACGAACCAGCCGGCATGTGCCGCCAGCCAGGGCAACGGCAGCGTGTAGAGGGCCCACTTGAGCAGCCAGGGTTTGTCGGTGAAAGTGTCTTTGGCGGCATGCCAAATGGCGGTAACGAAGAGAGCCAGCATCAGCAAGGCGGCCAGCACCATGAAGCGGAAAGTCCAAAAGAGCGGCGCCACCTTCGGCACCGAATCGTGCGCCGCCTGGGCGATCATTTCCGGCGTGACTTGGCCCATGTCCTCGGTGTATTTCTTCAGCAGCAGACCATAGCCGAGGTCGGCCTGGTGCCGTTGGAATTGCTCGCGCATGGCCCCATCCTGCGGATTCTTGCGCAACGCCTCGAGCGCGACGAGCGCCTGGATTCCCGACTCGATGCGCGCCTTGTTCTGCTCGCGAATCTCGCGGATGCCCGGGAGGGTCTCACTGGTCGAACGCGTGGCAAGGAGGCCCAGCACATAGGGAATGCGGATCGCCCAACGGTTGGTTTGCTTTTCCTCATCGATGCCGGCGATCACGTTGAAACCCGCCGGCGCCGGTTCCGTCTCCCACATGGCCTCGAGGGCGGCGAGCTTGGACTTTTGCGCCTCGGAAACGGCATAGCCAGATTCGTCGCCAAGCACGATCACCGAAGCCGCGCCAGCGAGACCAAAGGCGGCCGCCACCCGGAACGACCGTTTGGCAAACTCGATGTGCCGCCCTTTGAGCAGATACCATGAGGAAATTGCCAGCACGAAAACCGCGCCGGTGACATAACCGGCCGAGACGGTATGGACGAACTTCGCCTGGGCGGCCGGGTTGAAGACGATCGCCCAGAAATCGTTGAGCTCCATGCGCATCGTCACCGGATTGAAGGTGGCACCCACCGGCTCTTGCATCCAGCCATTGGCGATCAGGATCAGCACGGCCGACAGATTGGTGCCGAGCGCCATCAACATCGTGACCATGAGATGGCCGACCTTTGAGAGTCGCTGCCAGCCGAAGAAGAAGAGGCCGAGCATGGTCGATTCGAGGAAGAAGGCGGCCAAACCCTCGATCGCCAGCGGCGCGCCGAAGATGTCACCGACGTAGTGCGAGTAATAGGCCCAGTTGGTGCCGAACTGGAATTCCATCGTCAGGCCCGTGGACACCCCCAGCGCAAAGTTGATGCCGAAGAGCTTGCCCCAAAACTTCGTCATGTCGCGCCAGATTTCCTTGCCGGAAAGCACGTAGGCAGACTCCATGATCACCAAAAGCCAGGAGAGGCCCAGGGTGAGGGGCACGAACAGGAAGTGGTACATCGCAGTGGCAGCGAATTGCAACCGCGCGAGGTCAACGGCGGTGGGATCGATCATCGTTGCTATCCTCCTTGCTTGATTGGGAAATGGGGGAGGTGACGAGGCGTTGCGCCATGCCATCACCGTCGATCTTCTTTTTCTGCGGGAGAACGAAGGCGCTCCACAGGCCGACGAGTGCGATTGCCTTGATCAGCAGGGCGGCAAGGATGTGGCGGGCCAAGGGAGAGGAAAAAAGCGGCTTCATCGTCATGCAGACCTTGATTCAGGCCGCGCATGCTAATCGGGTCGTCTGCAGGCCACAATGCGGTTTGATGACGCGCGACAGGGAACCGCGCGGCAACGCGTCGCATTCAGCGGCGGGCGTGCTTTTTGAGTTTGCGCTGCAGGCTGCGCCGCTCGAGCCCTAGGAAACGGGCGGTGGCGGAGATATTGCCGTCGTGACGAACGAGCGCCCAGCAAAGTCTTTCCCATTCGAGCTGGGGGCAGCTCAACACATCCTTCGCCACCTGAACCGTTGCGTCCGCAACCTCTCTGGAAAATGCGGCGAGCACTTCATCGACCGAGGCCGGCTTGGCCAGATAATGCACCGCACCGCAGCGGATCGCCTCGGTCGCCGTCGCGAGGCTGGCATAGGCCGTGAGCAATACGATGCGCAAGTGCGGATGGGCCGCGCGCAATCGCGTCAGAAGATGCAGGCCAGAGATCGGCCGACCGAGATTCAGATCGAGCACGACACGATCGATCGCAGGTTCCTCCTGCACCGTTGACAGGGCGCTGGCTTCGTCATGCGCGACGTGTACGCAAAGGCCACGACGACGCAAGGCCCGCGCCATGACGCTGCAAAAGTCCTGGTTGTCATCGACGATGAGAATCCCACGAGCGGCATCGTGCCCTCTGTGCGCTCTTTGCGTGAGCGGATTTTTTTCCGGGCTGGTTTCGGTTTTGTCAAACATGACAATGATCGTAATCAATTTTGGCGCCGAAGCTGCGCGACAAATCGTCGCTGTGAATCTGGTCAGCCGCATGCGATCAGCTTCACCCTCACCCAGCCGCGCACGCTGTTGATGAACCACAGCGCATCGGCGCGCGCGAGGTCTGCGATGCGCAGGCGCCGTTCAACGATCTCGCCGCGCGCCAGCAGCTCGGCGCGCAGCACACCGGGCAACAGGCCGGCTGCGACGGGGGGCGTCAAACGCTCGCCATCCAGTTCGACGACGACATTGCCGCGGGTGAATTCGGTGATCTCGCCCCGTGCATTCCACAGCAGCGTATCGAACACGCCCGGCGGCGGGCTGAAGGGCGCATAGGCGGAACGCTCGGTGGTCTTGTGACAGAGGAACTCGGGCTCGGCGACGATCGGCCGGCTGGCGAGCACGACCGTCGCCTCTTGCGGCGTCGGCGCCAAGGGAAACGCCTCGCTTTGCAACCGCCCCTGACGATCGAGCAGCAGCCGCACCCGCCACCGTCCCACCGGGTGTGCGGCGGCGAGCGCCTCGAGATGCCGCAGCACGCGCGCTCGCTCGCAGGGAAAGCCGAAATGCTCGGCGCTCGCGCTGAGCCGCGCGAGATGGCCTTCGAGCAGAACGAACGCGCCGTCATCGAGCGCCAAGGTTTCCAGCAGAGCGAAGCCTGCCGTCGCGCGCAGCAGGAAACGGCGCTTGGCGAGCCATTCGGCATATTCGGCCTCTGCTTGGGAATCCGAGACGATGCCGCTGCCGATGCCG
>JBFMAX010000031.1:2121-6998 GCA_040755395.1 Nitrospirota bacterium | reverse complement strand
AGCTATATGCGGAAGGGATAACCGCTGAAAGCATCTAAGCGGGAAACCCGCCCCAAGATGAGACTTCCCGGAGGCTCGACCTCCCTGAAGGGTCGTCCGAGACCAGGACGTTGATAGGCGGGATGTGCAAGGGCCGCGAGGCCTTGAGCTAACCCGTACTAATTGCCCGTGCGGCTTGACCCTATAACCGTGAGCGCGGCGCAGCTTGCGCGCAGGCGGTTACGGACGCTTGGCGCTTTCTCTTGCTTCAAACCTTGTTTCTTCTCTCTTTCGATCCGCTCGCGCTGCGGGCGGATTCACCGGACAATCTGGCGGCCATAGCAGCCTGGAACCACGCCTTCCCATCCCGAACAGGACCGTGAAACGGGTTTGCGCCGATGATAGTGTGCAGTCGCATGCGAAAGTAGGTTACCGCCAGGCCATGCACGAAGCCCCACAGGCCTTTGCTTGTGGGGCTTTTTTATATTCGAAATGATGTTGCGCGATTGCAACAGAGGCATTGATCTCCTCGCAAGTAGGCTTCATTTCTGGTGTTGCCCAGAATCCCAGTTCACGTTATGCTGCAATTCGAGGGGTCATCTTCAGGTCGGAAATAAGAAAAGGCACATAACTCTTGGATCTGAAAACAAAAGCATCCTCTGCCGGGTTGCGGAGTGGGCGGCGTGATTTTCGCGTCCGCGTGCGGCGCATACCCGGAGAAATCGAACACGCTCGTCTTTGTGGATTTCTGCTTTCGCTTGGGGCGGCGGCGCTGCTTGCGTGGAGCGATATCGCGCCCGCCCAGGTGCGCCCGGATGCCGGGCAGATCCTCCAGCAACAAACCAAGGAACCGGCCAAGGAGCCGCCTCGGCCAGCCGATGTTCTTCCGCGCAGCGACGTATATCGGCCCGCGCTCGGTGCGCCGGGGCTGAAGCTCACCCCGAAGCGCTTCCGCATCACCGGCAACACCGTCTTCACCGAGGAAGAACTCCTCTCCGCGGTGCGCGATTTCGTCGGCAAGGAACTCGACATCAACGGCCTGAACGACGCCGCCACCGCGGTGCGTTCGTACTATCGCCAGCGCGGCTACTTCCTCGCGCAGGCGTACCTGCCGCGCCAGGAGATCCGAGACGGCGTGGTCGAGATCGCGGTGATCGAGGGCCGCATCGGCAAGCTCGAGGTGAACGTCAAGGAAGGCACGCGCATCTCCGAAGCGCTGATCCGGTCGGTCCTCGAAGCGCATCTCAAGGAAGGCGAGCTGATCACAGAGACCGGGCTGGAGAAGCCGCTGCTCCTCGTTAACGACCTGCCGAACGCGATCGTCACCTCCGAGATCCGCCCGAGCAAGACCGTGGGCGCCGCCGACCTCAAGGTCAACGTCGAGCAGGCGCCGGACATCGTCAACGGTTTTGTGGACTTCGACAACGCCGGCAGCCGGTTCACCGGGGAGTATCGGCTCGGCGTCACGATGAACGTGAACACGCCGATGAACCTCGGCGACCAGTTCACGCTGCGCGCCTTCGCCACCGAGGAGCGCTTTCTGCTCCGGCGCCTTGCCTATACGCTGCCCGTCGGTCCGTGGGGCACGCGCATCGGCGTGAGCTACCTCGACTTTGACTATCGCATCGGCAAGGACTTCTCCACGCCCGCCGACCAGGGCGGGCAGGGCGACCTCAAGGCGCACGGCTACGGGGCGGCCACCAGCGTGTTCGCGTTCCACCCGTTCATCCGCACGCGCAACATAAACCTGATCGCTCAGTTCGCGATCGAGGACAAGCGCCTGTTCGACCGGGTGGACGCGTTCAACGACGTCACCGACACCTACATCTACAACACCAAGCTCGGCTTCGTCGGCGACTTCCGCGACCGGTTCCTCGGCGGCGGACTGAACTCCTTTTCCTGGACGGCGACCGAGGGCAGCGTGGACATCCGGCCGGAGGCGAAGCGCGTCGCCGACCAGAGCCCGGTGGGGCGCAAGACGCTCGGGCGGTACGCCAAGTACAACTACGAATTCCGGCGCCTGCAGCGCATTGACGACAACTCCAGCCTGCTGCTTGCGCTGGTGGGCCAGTCGGCGTCCAAGAACCTCGCCTCGGCAGAGCGCTTCAGTCTTGGCGGCGCCTCGGGCGTGCGCGCCTACCCGGTCGGCGAGGCCACGGGCGATGACGGCTACGTCTTCACCGCCGAGTACCGCTACCTGGTTCCGGGCCTCAAGATCCGGGGGGGCGACCTCACCCTGTCCGGCTTCTACGATTTCGGCCACGTGCGCATCGAAAAGGATTTCGTCACCGGCGACCAGCAGGCGAACGGCCGCAACGAGCGCAATCTGGCTGGAGCCGGCGTCGGCCTGTCGCTCGGAAGAGACGGCGATTTTCTCCTGCGCGCCGTTGCTGCCTGGCGGCTGGAGAACGAGGCACCGACGGCCGACCGGGTCAAGCGCATCCCGCGCATATGGTTCCAGGCCGTGAGATGGTTCTGAGCGTCGTCGGGAAAAAACGACGATCGCTGCGCCAAATTTCACAGTCCTTTGCAGAGGGCTGGACTAGACTCAAAAAATCCCGCGCGCGGCTTCAGCCGTCCTGAACGCGCGCCGCCGCATCTGGGGGGTTGCATCATGAGCAAGCAGAAGAAGTCCTCGGTTTCCGCCCCGTCCGTTGTCGAAGTCCATCTGCGCCGCAGCGCGATCGCCGCCGCGGTCGCCGCCGCGTTCTGGTCGCAGGGGGCGCTCGCGCTCCCCACCGGCGGGGTGGTCACCCACGGCAGCTCGGTCATCACGACGCCGAGCGCGACGGTGATGAACGTCAACCAGAGTACCCCTACCTCGATCATCGAGTGGCAGACGTTCAACATCGCGCGGCCCGAGTCGGTCATCGTCACGCAGCCGGCGGGCGGCAGCGCCCTCTACCGCATCGGCGCGCAGTCCGCCTCCGAGATCTACGGGCGCCTGTCGGCGAGCGGCACCCTCATCCTGTCCAACCCGGCCGGCGTGTACTTCATGCCCGGCGCGAGCGTGGACGTCAAAGGCCTGGTCGCGACCTCGCTTTCTATCAGCGACGCGAGCTATCTCTCCGGCAACTGGGTGTTCACCAACCCGGGTGGTGCCGGTGCGGTGGTCAATCAGGGAACGATCACCGCGGCCGGGGGCTACGCGGTCCTTGCCGCGCCGCATGTGCAAAACGACGGCGTGATCTCGGCGCGCATGGGCACGGTGGCGCTCGCCGCAGGCGACCAGGTGAAGCTCGACATGGTGGGCGACGGGCTGATCTCGGTGCAGGTGCCGCAGGCGGCCTTGAACGCCGCCGCGATCAACAAGGGCACGCTCGCCGCCGACGGCGGGACGGTGCTCATGACCGCACGCTCGGCGAACGCAATCCTCGACACCGTCATCAACACCGAGGGCGTCGTTCGCGCCGACACCATCGCCGAGCGAAACGGCATCATCGTGCTCGACGGTGGCGACAAGGGCGTCGTCAGCGTCTCCGGCGCCGTCTCGGCGCAGGGCGCCGATGCCGGCACCACCGGCGGCACGGTGAAGGTGCTCGGCCAGTACGTCGGGGTCGGTCTGAACGGGGCGAGCGCGAGCATCAATGCCTCCGGCGATGCGGGTGGCGGTACGGTGCTCGTCGGCGGCAACTTCCAGGGCAAGGGGCCGGAGCAGAACGCCTTCCGGACCTACGTCGGGCAAGGCGCAACGATCTCTGCAGACGCCGGCACGAACGGCGATGGCGGGCGGGTGATCGTGTGGGCGGACGACATCACGCGTTTCTACGGGACCATCAGCGCGCGCGGCGGGGCGCAAGGCGGCGATGGGGGGTTCGCGGAGGTCTCGGGCAAGGGGGTGCTCGACTATCGTGGGCTGGTGAACCTGAGGGCGCCTAATGGAACGACGGGAACGCTGCTGCTCGATCCAACCAATATCGAGGTGGCGGCGGCAAGTGAATCGGGCGTCACTCTCTCAGAAGTCGACCAGTTCGCAGATGCTGACGTGAACAGTGGCGGTGGCGGAGCTGATGCCACTACCAACACGATCGCCGCAAGCGCCATCGTAACTGGCCTGAATGGCGCGAATGTCACGCTGCAAGCGAACAACGACATCACGGTCAATGCGGCGATCGATGCGAGCGGAAATGCGGGCAGCGGCAACCTTACCATGCAAGCGGGCCGCAGCATCCTCATCAATCAAAACATCACGCTGAAGGGGTCGTTCACGGCGACCGCCAACGACAATACCGCCTCAGCGGCCGGGCGCACCGACAGTACTGCTGCCGAATTCACCATGGCAGACGGGACAGCGATCAATACGAGTGCTACCAACAGCAACATCGTCATTTCGATGCTCGTCGGTCCTGGTGGAACGGGTGAAAACAGCGGCGATATCACGATCTCTACCCTTAACGCGGGCACTGGCCACGTCCACATCAACCAAGGCGGCCAAACGCCAGGCAGCGATATCCTGCGCACGACAACCTCGGCGATAATCGGCACGTCCGCGGCGCTTGAGGTCAGCAACACGAACAACACGACCGGTGCGATCGGCATGAGCGCGTCGCCGATCAATGTCACGGTCACGAACCTGGACGCGCGTGTGCTGAACGGCAGCGGCGGGATCTTCATCAACTCCTCCGGAGCCCTCAACATCGGCAGTGCCGGGCTCGGGACCATCGTTGGCATTAACACATCGTCTGGCAACTTAGAGGTGACGGCGGGTGGCGCGGTGACGCAAACCGAGCAACTCTCGATTGGCGGCACGACGAGCGTAAACGCCGGTGCGAACGCGATCACGCTCACGCAGGCGGGCAATGATTTTCAGGGGGCGGTGACGGCCACGGGCACGGGTATTTCGATCACCGATGCCAACGCGCTGACGGTGGCGCTAACCGATGCGGGTGCGAGCACGA
>JBFMAX010000031.1:0-2021 GCA_040755395.1 Nitrospirota bacterium | reverse complement strand
AACGACTTCGGTGGCGCAGTAACGCTGACGGGCGGCACGACGCAGATCAGAGATGCCAATGCGCTGACGCTGGGCACGGTGAATACCGGGGCGCTGACGGTGAATGCCGGCGGTGGCCTCACGCTCGCCGGGGCGGTGAACAGCGGCTCGGGAGATGTGACCCTCAACGCCAACACCGGTGCCGGCGCCTCCGGTCTCACGATGAACGCCGGCAGCTCGATCACCACCGCGAGCGCGGCGCCGAGTGCTGTCACGATCGTCGTGAACACGCCCGCGGGCGGAACCGGATCGGCGGTGCTGCGCGCGATCACGACGGGCAACGGCGGCACGATCACGGTGAGCACCACCGGAAGCACGACCGTGGGAGCGGGCAACTCGACCGGAGGCTCGATCACGGATGGCGGCGGCACCTTCAACCTGAATGTCGGTTCGGGCAATGTCGTTCTGCTCACGCCGACCTCGGGTTCGACCTCGGTCGGCACGGCGGGCAGCCCGATCGAGACGACCGCAGGCATGGCGTCGGTGACCGCGCGCGCGGGTTCGGGCGGGATCTTTGTCAACGAGTCCGACGGCGCGAGCTTCGACGTTGCGACTGGCGGCGGAGGCTCGATCACGATTACCTCGACCACCGGCACGGTGAATCTCACCTCGGCCAGCACGACCGGTAATCTCTCGGTCACTGCGAGCGGCGCGGGCGGCGGGATCACCGACTCCGGGATGGTGAGCGTCGGCGGGACGAGCACATTCAACGCCGGAACCAATTCGATCGTGCTCGACAACTCCGGCAGCACGTTCACGGGGCTCGTGACCGCGAGTGGCTCGAACGTCACATTGACGCCGGTGACCACGACCCTCAACGTCAATGTCACGGCCACCGGGACCGCGACGATCAGCGCCACCGATGTGACCGGCTCGATCGCCGCTCCGACGGTGAACCTGACGAGCAGCCAGAACATCATCAACGATCTGCTGCTCACGGGCGTGAGCAGCCTGACGGTGCAGGGTGCCGCGACGGAGTTCACCTTCGCGACCGGTTCGACCGGCAACCCGCCTTCTTCGGTCGTCAAGACGAGCGATCTCGTCCTGGTCGGCATCCAGGGGGCGCCGGGTTCCTGGTCCGCTTCGGTCCTGCAGACGCAGTCCACAATCCAGTCGCAGACCGCGCAGAGTGCGATCGCGGCCGCAGTGGCGGGCGAGGCGGCGAACACGTTCGGCACTGACAGCGTCGCCGAGCAGATCGAGTTCGGCTTCGCGGGCGACGTGAGTACCGCGCCGCCGATGGCGCACCGGCTGGCGGGCACCGGAATCGGTACGCCGGAGTGCTTCGTCGAGAGCCGCGAAGGGGAGGCGTGCGAGTAGGTGGGGATGTACTGCCTCGCAGTCCGGGGTAACCCGGGCTGCCAGATCGGGGCGCCGCGAGGCGCCCCTTTTTTGTGCATAATTACCGCGTAATTACGTTCCGGGGGGACGTGTTGAGCAAGATCGCAGGTGGCGCCGGCTCCAAGCGCCCACGGCGGTCGCGCTGGCCGGCGTGGCGCGCTGGGGCAAGCGCCGGGGTCAGTCCATGAACACCCTTCTCGAGCGCTTGCGGCGCCACGCGGTGACCGCCGGCGAGTACCTGCGCATGAGCGAGGCGGGGGTATTTTCGCGGTGGCGGAGGGCGGGTCGGTGAGCGCGGCGATGCTGCCTGGCGTGAGCATTGGGGTGGCGGAGCTTTTTCCGGGATGAGCGGGGGCATGCAAAGCAAGATCGTCGCGATCGGCAATTCGAAGGGCGTGCGGCTGCCGCAGGAGGTGTTGCGCAAGTGCAGTCTGGATGCGGGCGATGCGGTCGAGATCCAGGTGCGCGCGCGCTCGATCGTGATCTCCCGCAGGCAGGCGAAGAATCCGCGCCTGGGCTGGGAAGAAAAGCTCCGGGCAGCGAAGTCTGGCCGGGTGCGCTAGCATCATGGCGGGAAAAGGGAAGATCCGATTGCCGACTCGAACGACCGCAAGCCCGAGGCAGGGGGAAATCTACTGGGC
>JBFMAX010000030.1 GCA_040755395.1 Nitrospirota bacterium | reverse complement strand
AAGGCGGCACGGATTATCTCGAAGGCGGCGCGGGCAACGATATTCTGGCGGGCGGTGCTGGGGACAATGACCTGCTGGTCGGTGGCGCTGGCTTCGACACGTACATCTATAACTCGGGCGATGGCACGGATACGGTTGAAGACAGTGACAACCGTGGCACGTTGCAAGTGAATGGGCAACTGGCCGTGGGTGGCATCCACCGGGCAGGCGATCCTGACAATACGTTTCGCAGCACCGATGGGCAGCTCACCTTCACGCAGAGCGGCAATAACCTCACGATCAACGGCCAACTCACCGTGGCGAATTGGAAGGCGGGAGAGTTGGGGATTATCCTGCGCGATCTCTCCGCGTACCCTACGAGCACTCCGCCCACTGTCACGTATGGCCAACCGACGATCCGTTACGACGGCGATGAGACCGACAACATCCCGAGTTTGACCGCGAATGCGAATCACGAGGCTTATGGTTACGGCGGCAACGATATTCTGAATCTCGAAGGCCCGAATGCCGCCTTGAGCCATTTAATTGACGGGGGGGCCGGCCATGACGAGTTGCACGGGGGCAGTGGGAATGACCGGCTCTTCGGAGGGCTGGGCCGGGATCTGATGTTGGCGATCGAGGGGGACGATCTGTTAGACGGTGGTGACGACATTGATTTGATGAAAGGTGGACCTGGTCAAGACACGCTCTACGGTAGGGCTGGAGATGACGGGGCGGATGGAGGTTCGGGGAACGATTGGCTGTTTGGGGGAGACGGGAACGATGTGCTGAGCGGTGAAACCATCGAGCTGGGTGCTACGACGATCGGCAATGACTACCTCGATGGCGGAGCGGGCGCCGATTGGTTAGTGGGGCTGCTCGGCGACGACGTCTTGGTAGGCGGCACCGACAACGACCGTCTCTATGGCGACCAGTCGCCGGCAGAGGTCCCTAACATGCGGATGACTTACCCAGGTGTCGTGACGTTCATTCCTGGTGTTGCGTTTAACAGTGCGACAGGCGGCACCGACTATCTCGACGGCGGGGCAGGCGACGACTATCTCCAGGGCGATGCCGGGGATGACGTGCTTCTGGGTGGTGCGGAAAACGATACCCTGTACGGCGACGATCAGACGCTCGCCGGCGTCGATGCAGGAGCGGATTTGCTCGATGGCGGGACAGGGGACGACACTCTCTATGGCGGCGGTGGAGGAGATACCCTGCTCGGGGGTGCCGGTAGCGACACGCTGTTTGGAGATTTTACTAACGATCCGGTTGGAGGTGACGATTGGCTAGATGGTGGGATCGGCAACGACACAATGGTTGGGGCTCGGGGCGACGACGTGCTTTTTGGCGGTGCGGATCAGGATTTGCTATTCGGCGATGAGGGTCAAGATGTGCTCGACGGCGGCGCGGGCATGGATGAACTCCAAGGTGGGGCCGGCAACGATATCCTACGTGGTGGCACTGAGAACGATCTTCTCTTCGGCGATGACGGCAACGACCAGTTATTCGGGGATGATGGGAATGACCACTTAGAGGGCGATGCCGGTGACGATATCCTCTTCGGAGGTATCGGCGCCGACACGCTGGTCGGTGGCGCGGGTGCCGATACGTATGTCCTAAGCCTCGGCGACGACGCAGATACCATTGACGACACGGCGGGAGAGAGCAATCGGCTGGTTTTCGGCTCAGGCATCACGGCCGACATGCTGGCGTTTGGAACTGGATCGCTGCGGATCGTGGTCACAGAGACGGGTGATGAAGTCCGTATTCTGAATTTCGATCCAACTAATCCCACGGCTATCAATCCCATCAGCACGTTTGAATTCCAGGATGGGACCATCTTGACCGCAAGCGATGTGGCGGCGCAAGGCCTGGACTTGATCGGCACAGCCGGGAACGACATTCTTTCTGGAGGGGAGTTCTACCGGCGTGCCTTCGGCTTGACAGGGAATGACCAGATGACCGGCGGGTCTGGCAACAATGTCCTCGACGGCGGCTCCGGCAACGATACCCTGTCTGGCCTGGAAGGCGCGGACACCTTGCTGGGCAAAGATGGAGCCGATCAGCTTTTCGGTGGAGCCGGCGATGATGCCCTTGACGGGGGCCTCAATGAGGACGTGCTGTTCGGCGATGACGGCAACGACCAGTTGGAGGGCGGAAACGGGGATGACCAGCTCTATGGCGGAGATTCATCAGATGCTCAAGTAGATGGCGATGACACGTTGAGTGGTGGCGAGGGCAATGATTCGCTCTTCGGAGCCGCCGGGAATGATCAGCTTCATGGCGGCACCGGCACCGACATGCTGTATGGCGGCGCCGGGCAAGATACCTATTCCCTGAACGTGGGCAACGGCATTGATACCGTCATCGATACGGCTACGGTCGACGAAGGCAACGTGGTCGTCTTTGGAGCCGGTATTCTGTCCAGTTCCGTCATTCCGACGATCGACAACGGCTCTCCGCAGTTCCGTATTGCCAACACCGACGATGGGATCGGTCTCGGCAATTTCGACTTCAATGACGCGTACGGTCCCCACAGCGTTGAGATGTTCCGTTTTGCTGATGGCTCAGTCCTCACCTATGCCCAGTTGATCGACCGCGGATTTGATGTCCTCGGAACCGACGGAAGTGATTTTCTCTTCGGTACCGACGTGACCGACCGGCTGACGGGTGGCTTGGGCGATGATGCGCTGCTCGGCGGGGCTGGTGATGACACGTACTTCCTTAACCTCGGTGATGGGGTCGACAGCATTCTAGATAGCGCGATGACAGGTGAAGGCAATCAGGTGGTCTTTGGAGTGGGGATCACTCCTGCCGACTTGAGTCTCGGGTTGGCGCCTTCCTCCATCGGTGAAACGCCGGACGCGCTCCTGATCCGGGTTGGTTCCCAGGGCGTGGAACTGCACCTTGAAAACTTCGATCGGAATGACGCGTACGGCCAGCGTGCGATTGAGACATTCCGTTTTACCGAGGGCACGGTGTTGACCTATAGCCAGTTGATCGATCGCGGCCTTGATCTGACGGGCACCAGCGGCGGCGACACGATTCTCGGCACGAACGTGATCGACCGGGTGACCGGGTTAGGCGGACAGGACTTTATCGCGACGGGAGCCGGCGACGATGTGCTGGATGGAGGCGCTGACAATGATCGACTGTTGGGCGGCAGCGGGAATGACACCTATATCTTTGACGTGGGAGCCGGGCAGGATACGATTCTGGACAGCGCGGGAGACCTGGACCGTATCCAAATGACTGCGGACGTGACGCCGAACAATGTGACTGTGTCCAGGAGCGGTCGGGATCTCGTCTTAAGTCTTACCGGGACAGGCGATCGTTTGATTATCCCGTTCTTCTTTCCTGCTTCGCCTTTGACCATCGAACAAGTCGAATTTGCCGATGGCACGACCTGGGATGCAGCCACCCTGCGCGCGATGACGCAGAACCTGATTGCCGGGACGATCGGCGATGATGTGCTCAGCGGGACACCGGAGGATGACATCTTCGCTGGGCTGGCTGGTGACGATACGATCAGCGGAGGGGCCGGCGACGATGTGTTGGATGGAGGCGCTGGCGCCGACACACTGATCGGTGGCCAGGGACAGGACACCTATCTCGTGGACGACGCCGGAGATATCGTGAACGAACAGCCCGGCGAGGGGTTGGATACGGTGCAGAGTTCCGTCAGCAACACCCTCAGTGCGAATGTGGAGGATTTGACCCTCACCGGCACAGCCAATATTGACGGCACGGGCAACGCGTTGGCCAACGTGCTGTCGGGCAATAGCGGGGCGAACGTGCTGACCGGCGGCGCGGGGAACGATACGTATGTTGTCGGTCCCGGTGACACCGTCGTGGAACTGGCGGGCGAAGGCATAGATACTGTGCTGAGTGCTGACACCTATGCCCTGAGCGCGAATGTGGAAAACCTGACGCTTACAGGCGCTGCCTCCGTTGACGGCACCGGCAACACCTTGGACAACGTGCTCCGAGGCAACGGCGGCGCAAACCGACTCATCGGCGGCGCAGGGAACGATACCTATGTGGTTGACATTGGGGATACCGTGGTGGAGCAAGCCGGTGAAGGGATCGATATCGTGCAGACGGCCCGATCCTACCGGTTGAGTGCCCATGTGGAGAATCTTACTCTGCTCGATTCGGAGGCCACGCTGGTCGAGGGACAGCGATTTCCTCCATTCATGGAAGGGTATGGCAATGCGTTGGACAATGTCCTCATTGGCAATCGCGGCGACAACCTGCTGGATGGTGGAGAGGGAGCTGATGTGTTGTCCGGTGGGGCCGGAATTGACTGGCTTGTTGGCGGAACAGGGGTGGATACGTACCTGTTTGGTACCGGATCAGGCAAGGATACCATCATAGATGCTCATGCAGGCGAGGTGGACATCATTCAACTGGCCGCCAACGTGACGCCGAATGACCTCGTTGTGACCAGTTTCACGAATTCCTCGAATTTACTCTTGCGGATCAACGGGACCTCCGACGAACTGGTTCTCGAGTCCTATTTCCTCGGTCCTGAGTATCAAGGGAAAGAGGTTCGGTTTGCCGACGGCACCGTCTGGGATCCGGCGACCCTGTTAGCAAAGTGGGACGGTGGCCGACCTGCGGGCGGAACCACGTATTGGGGAACGTCCGGAAACGATACGCTGGTTGGGGGAGGCGGGAATGACACCTTGTTCGGCTTTGGAGGGAATGACCAGCTGTTTGGCGGAGTCGGTGACGACTCGCTCTTTGAATTGACCGGGGACAACTTCCTCGACGGCGGACCGGGCAATGATTTGTTGCTCGGGGGAAGCGGCCGGGATACCTACTTTTTCGGGCGTGGATCGGGGCTCGACACGACGGACTTTCATTCCAGCGGTACGGATGTGGACACGGTTCAATTGGCCTCTGATATCAGCCCGAACGAGGTCGTTGTGACGAGAAGCGGCAGTGGACTGGTTCTCCATCTAGCCGGCACTGCTGATCGGTTGTTCTTGAACATGAGCTCGTTCTCACCGTTCGACTCGCAGGGGGAGATTGTGTTTGCCGATGGGACACGCTGGAGTGTGGCCGCACTCGTCAATAGCCTGCAAAGCGCACCCATCACCGGGACAAACCTTGGGGATGTGCTGTACTCGGCCGTGCCTGACGATACCCTCATCGGTGGATTGGGAGATGATATCTACCATGTGCAGCATTCCAATGTCATGATCGCCGAGGCTGCAGGGGAAGGTAGGGATACGGTGGTGGTTGAAGACTCAGGTGATTACTCCTTGCCGGACCATGTGGAAAATCTCACGCTCATCACTCCGCTTGTGGGCACCGGCAACGCCCTCGACAATGTGTTGACAGGCAACGAAGGAAACAACCAGCTTGATGGCGCCGATGGCAATGACCTTCTCATTGGCGGATTCCTACGCGAACTTGAGGTGGGCTTCCAACAGGGAGGAAGCGATGTGCTCATCGGCGGTCTTGGAGACGACATCCTCGTGCCGATCGGTGGAACGATAGAGTTTTCTGGTGGGGTCAGGCCGGTTGGCGACGATCCGATGTTACCCGATGACATACTGATTGGAGGGCCAGGAAACGACACCTATGTGCTGTATCACGCGGACGAAGTCGTGGTGGAGTTGGCAGATGAAGGAACAGACACGGTGCGGACGTCGGTCACCTATGTCTTACCTTCTCATGTTGAGAATCTTATCTTGGTGACCGCAGGGGTCGAGGCTTCCCCGAATGGCACCGGCAATGAACTGGACAACCTGCTGGTCGGGAATACAAGTGCCAATGTGCTCTCCGGAGGCGCCGGGGACGATACGTTGGTGGGGGGGACACCGTTTGGGGGATCAACCAATGAGGCGTTCACCGATGCAGAACTGGATGATCAGGTCGAAGACGTCCTTATTGGTGGCACCGGCGATGATACGTATCTGCTCTTCGGCACCTCCTGGCAGAATAATCTCCCGGACATAGTGGTGGAGTCGCCCGATGAAGGCGTAGACACCGTTATGAGCCGAAACAGTTACGCCCTAGGCGCAAATGTGGAGAACCTGACATTGCTCGGCGATGCTCCGATCAACGGAACAGGAAATGCTTTGGATAACGTGCTCATCGGTAATCTGGCGTCCAATACGCTCACAGGCAGTGGTGGGAACGATATCCTGCGCGGAGGCGCTGGCGATGATACCTATGTCTTCAATCTGGGGGACCGCGTGGATACGATCGAGGACACGGTCGCTCCGGGAGCCGGGAACCGGATCCAATTTGGGGCGGGCATTAGTCAGAACGACCTAACCTTGATCCAGGGGCAGAACACACTCACCATTCAGGTGGGTACGGGTGGCGAGGCGATTCAGCTGACGAACTTCGATCCCACAGGCGCCACTGGTTCGCTGGTGGTGGAGACATTGGTGTTTGCTGATAACAGCGAAGTGAGCCTGGCCAGCCTGCTCATCCCCACGATCACCGGGACGGAGGGTGAGGATGTCCTTTACGGCACGAACAGCGCCGAGATCATCGACGCCCTGGGTGGGAATGATTATGCCGAGGGCCGGGGCGGCAACGATCAGGTGCTCGGCGGGGACGGCCACGATCAGTTGTTCGGCAATTCGGGTGATGATGAGCTGGTGGGTGGGGCCGGCAACGATCGCCTCTATGGCGAGTATGCCTACGACATCGGGGACACGCCGGGCCATGATGTGCTGGACGGGGGCGAGGGCGATGACAGTCTCACCGGCAATGGCGGTCATGACGTGCTGCTGGGCGGCGCGGGGAACGACGGCCTAGGTGGTGATGACGGCGATGACCTTGTGGAGGGTGGTCCGGGAAACGACATCCTCACAGGCGGTGCGGGCGCGGATACGCTGCGAGGCGGCGACGGCGATGACTGGCTGATCGTCGATGGCGAGGATATCGAAGTCGATGGCGGAGCCGGCTACGACACGGTCTCCGTCCAAGGCAGCATCGGGGCGACGCTCGATCTGGCGACGGTGGAGCAAGTTTTCGGCGGGGCAGGCGATGACCTCTTCACGAACAGCGCCCCGGACCGGCTGGTGAATCTCTCTGTGGAGGGTGGGGGCGGTCACGACACGGTGACCGGCGGCGCGGGCCATGATCAGCTCTTTGGTCGGGCGGGCCACGACACCCTGATCGGCGGCGCGGGCAACGATACATTGGGTGGAGAGTATGCGTACGACGTCGGAGATGGAGCAGGGAACGATGTGCTGGATGGCGGGGAGGGGAATGACATCTTGAGTGGCGGGAGCGGGGATGACGTGCTGATGGGCGAGGCGGGTGATGATGCCTTGTATGGAGACTATGCGGGCGGTCCCGGGACGGGGAATGACCGCCTCGATGGCGGCGACGGGAATGACACCCTGTACGGCAATGCCGGGGCCGATAGGTTGCTGGGCGGTGACGGGGACGACACGCTCGTGATGGACGCGGAGGATGTGCAGGTCGATGGCGGAACAGGGTATGACCGGCTAGTAGTGCAAGGGGGCGGGGGTGTGACGGCGGACCTCGCGACCTTCGAAGAGGTCTATGGCGGAGCTGGTAACGACGTCTTTACACACAGTGCGCCAGGCAACACGGTGGCGCTGTATGTGGAGAGCGGTGTCGGGGACGACCAAGTCACCGGGGCTGCCGGCAACGACTTCATCTACGGTCGGGCGGGGAACGACACGCTGGTGGGCGGCGCCGGCCATGATCGGCTGTACGGCGAATATGCGTATGATGTGGGGGATGGCGCGGGCAATGATAGGCTCGACGGCGGAGTGGGCGATGACTACCTGCAGGGCGATGCAGGCGATGACACGTTGCTAGGCGGCGACGGGAATGATGGCCTAGTGGGCGGCGCCGGCGCCGACGTGCTCACAGGCGGTGCGGGCAACGACACGCTGGTGGGCGGAGCGGGGAGTGACCACTATCTGTTCGATCCAGGGTTTGGTCAGGATCTCCTGAACGATGCGGATGCGACCCAGGGGAACACGGATACCGTGTTGTTCGGGACCGGCAGCAATCCGCTGGATTTGATCTTGCGTCAAAATGGGAACGATCTGGAGATTGCGCGGTACAATTCGACCGACCAACTGACGATCCAGAACTGGTACACCGGTTCGTCCTACCAGATCGAGACCATCCAGGCCGGCAACGGCCAGCAGTTGCTGAACACGCAAGTGGAGCAACTCCTTCAGGCCATGGCCGGTTTCAGCGCGCAGACGGGCCTCACGTGGGAGCAAGCCATCGCGCAGCGCCCGGAAGATGTGCAGGCCATCCTGGCCGCCAACTGGCAGTAGCGTCGATGTCATCATGCCGCGGGTGGCGTTCCTCCTGCTGGCTTGGGGGAGCGCCATGCCAGTCTCTGCCTGCGACGAAGCACGATCTCGTTCTGAAGGGACAACCCTCCACCTCCTGCGCCTGAACCGGGCCGGGGTCTCCGCCTGGCCCACCCTCAACTTCAACTGCCACTGGGAAGAAGAAAGGGTTCCGGGAAGAAGAAAGGGTTCCGGGAGTCTTTTTGTGTCTTGGAAGCCACCGTCCCGATCGAAGCCGAGCGCGCCGCGGCCTATAAGCAACTACTCGAGCACCAGTTTGTGTCCAAGATGGACTATCTGCAAGTCGAGGAGCAGCGCATCGACAAGGCCCAGGAGCTCGCGTGGCAACGAAAGAAGCTCGTCCAGGATCGCGCGGCTTTTGCCGAGGCGGAGCAGAGCTACCGGGCGTTCGTCTCCGAATTTCAACAGACCAAGCAGGCTGAACTGTCTGCGACCGAAACGAAAGCGCGGTCGCTCGCCCAGGAAGTGGTCAAGGCGGAGCAGCGCACGGACTGGCAACGCCTCGTCTCCCCGATCGACGGCGTGGTGCAACAGCTCGCGGTCCATACACTGGGCGGCGTTGTCACGCCGGCGCAACCGTTGATGGTGATCGTCCCGCTGGACCATCCGGTCGAAGTCGAAGCGCAGGTCGAAAACAAGGACGTCGGATTCGTCAAAGAAGGTCAGCCGGTCGAGATCAAAGTCGAAACCTTCCCGTTCACCCTCTACGGCACGATTCCGGGCAAAGTGCTCAGTGTGTCCGATGATGCGGCACAGGTCGAGAAAGTTGGCCTGGTGTATCCGGCACGCGTCAGCCTGGATCGCGCGACGATCCAGGTCGATGGCAGGCAGGTGAATCTCTCACCCGGCATGGCCGTCACCGTGGAGATCAAGACCGGGCGGCGACGAGTCATTGAGTATCTGCTGAGTCCGCT
>JBFMAX010000029.1:7500-9991 GCA_040755395.1 Nitrospirota bacterium | reverse complement strand
TCTGAATGCCCCGGAGCTGCTGCCTCTGGTCTACGCCGGCATCCAGTTTGTCGATGGTATGCAGAAACCTGTCAGGCCGAAGGAGGCCGCTGCCTGATTCCATTTACACACCTATTGACAAGACCTCAAGAGCTGGCACCGCGGATGAAAGCTCAGGGGAGTCGAGCCGAAGCGTTTGGGCGGCTACATGAGATAACGCGGCTGTGCTTGCTTGGGTTTTTGTCCCGTGACGATACAAGTCTAGAGAGACTGTCAAATACCTCTGGTAACCGGTTGCAGCATCTGCTTGATGCCCTCGGACGCGCCTCCGGAGTTTTCATTGATCGTCAACGGTTATGGCTGCCTCAAGCTGATAGTCAGTCTTAGGTTGCGCCAATAATGATAAGAGAGGGCATATAGCAAGCTGCTTAATACGGCTGCCAGCAAGGCCGTAGCGGGCGAGAGGTTGGAGCCTATTTTCCAAAGGGATGGCTGGGATCCTCTCCGTGCGCGCATCGACCGACCACCGCATCATCGTGGAGGCTCTGCGAGCAAGAACGGCGGTTGGACCGGCGGTGCCTCCACATTCCTCTTGCTCTCGCCACCGGCAGCCAATCGAGCTGACGTCATTCCTTTAAGTCTTCCAAGCGGACGCCGCGGCCCGCGCGCAAGCTTTCCCGGGCTTTGGCAATCCTCTCATGGAATCTCGGGTCGTTTTCAAGTCGAAAATCAAACCAGTCGTCCTCTGATTCAAATCCGATCAGAACCCCGGCAGGCTTTCCGTGACGCGTGATAACAACTTCCTCCTTTGCCGCCAGGCGCAGATATTTCGAGAGATCGTCCTTAACTTCGGAAAGCGCAATTTTTTTCATGTGGGTTCCCCTTTGTCCTCGAGCCAGGCTCGTGCCTCAGATTTTGGAACAATCGCCAGCACCTCGACGGTCTGCCCTGTCACGTCATAGTACACTCGCACATCATCGACACGAAGCCGATATTGTGGTCGCCTCATAGCACGAAGTCGTTTAATCCTGCTCTTACTGCCTCTCCTCGGTTCGAACCGGAGGTGCGTTTCGAGTGCGTCGCGAACCGCTGCTCGGATATGGGCTCGTAGGCGTTGAAATTGCTCGCTCGCGTCAGGCGCAAGGATAATCTCATGGCGCATTCTGGCCAGATTCTAGCCAGAATTCAATGCGGCTGCAAGTCAGCGATCAAAGTGGGTTATGCGGAGGACTCTTGGGCCAGACTTCCAAGAAACGGCCGGGATAATCTCCGTGCGCGCATCGAGCGACGACCGTATCATCGGGGGGATGCGAGCAGGGAGATCATCCCAGCCACAACCGCTGAGACCGACTCGTTCGGTTGCTCACTCTCCCGGTGGCGGCGGTCTAACTGTCCTCCACTGCGCGCATGGAACGAGCACCGCCCTATTTGATCAGATTCGAATCGATTCTTGGTGCGCGTTCTGCGAGCACGGAGGACTGCTAGACCGTCCCCGCCTCCCCTTCACTCCAGCGGAATCGTAATCTCCACGCCCCCCATGACATCATCGAGGTTGAAATCCTTCCTCGGGCTTTGAGGGTGCGCATTGTGGCAGGTGACGCAGGTTCTGGAGACGGCGCGGTCGGCGTAGATCGCCTGGAAGGCGCGCTTTTGCTCGATCGACACGATCCCTGTATACGGCCGCTCAGGGTGTGAGATGACTTGTTGCAGACCGGTCTTCTCAAACTCGGTTTTGGGACCATTTTGCGGATTGATGGGCCACAGGCCGATCAAACGATACTGGAATTTTGTGCCGGTCAGGGCGGCCAGCTCGCTCGACTCTTTGAGGAATTGGGCCGGCAACGGCAGGGTCTTATTGACCCGCCAATGTTCCGAGGACACTGTCACACCTTCCCGCTGCAATCGTTCCACGATTTGGAGCGTGTAGAACGTGCGGTCCGCTTCGATCACGGCATGGATATAGTCCGCCACGGTTTCAACGGGGATTCTGATCGACTCCTCAGCCGCGGCGGAACCTCCGCACCATCCCAACAGTCCCAGCCCGACCACCCAACTCGCAAGTGACATGCGTGTCTGCTTCACAGGCTTCTCCCTGAATGAAGTGGAATGGGCGGCGTGTGAATTCGCCGATTGCGGCGGACCCTGCCGGCATACTGTGACGATGCACGTCTTGTGAAGAACACGTCGAATGTGTTTATACGCCCTTCATCCAGACGAAACAATGAGATCCTGTTGCGTTTTGCCGGAGACCTCCGGAGAAGGGCGAGAGGTGCCTTGTGGCGCTGGGTACGAACGGGGGAACGGCTAGAGTTGTTCGACGTCCGCGATAATGGTGTGGTATCCCGAAGCTCCATTCGGCTGTGGACGGACGAGTTCGGCGATCTGGAGCTGGCCTTTGGTATCGGTCGCGCGGACGACGACTTGGTACTTGCCGGCTTTCCGCGGGCGCCATTGATAACTCCAGATCACCCACGTGTAGGGCGAAACCGGCGGCTGGAGCTCCGCGTCGTTC
>JBFMAX010000029.1:0-2500 GCA_040755395.1 Nitrospirota bacterium | reverse complement strand
CCTAAGGAACTCTGCAATCTAGCCCCGTAACTTCGGGAGAAGGGGTGCCTCTGCCAGGTGAGGCCGTACAGGCTGAGCCGAGAGAGGTCGCAGTAAAGTGGCTCTAGCGACTGTTTACCAAAAACACAGGACTCTGCGAACACGGAAGTGGACGTATAGGGTCTGACGCCTGCCCGGTGCTGGAAGGTTAACCAGAGGAGTTAGCCGCAAGGCGAAGCTTTGAAGGGAAGCCCCAGTAAACGGCGGCCGTAACTATAACGGTCCTAAGGTAGCGAAATTCCTTGTCGGGTAAGTTCCGACCTGCATGAATGGCGTAACGACTGGAGCGCTGTCTCGGGGAGTGACTCAGCGAATTTGTTGTTCCGGTGAAGAAGCCGGGTGCCCGCAACTAGACGGAAAGACCCTGTGCACCTTTACTACAACTTGCCATTGGCTGTTGGACGGGTATGTGTAGGATAGGTGGGAGGCTGTGAAGCGGGGGCGCTAGTTCCCGTGGAGCCGACGTTGAAATACCACCCTTACTTTTCTGACATTCTAACCCGGCCCGGTCATCCCGGGCGGAGACAGTGGCTGGTGGGTAGTTTGACTGGGGCGGTCGCCTCCCAAAAGGTAACGGAGGCGCCCAAAGGTTCCCTCAGGCTGGTCGGTAATCAGCCGTCGAGTGTAAAGGCAGAAGGGAGCTTGACTGCGAGACTGACAGGTCGAGCAGAGACGAAAGTCGGGCTTAGTGATCCGGTGGTTCTGCGTGGAAGGGCCATCGCTCAACGGATAAAAGGTACGCCGGGGATAACAGGCTGATCTCCCCCAAGAGTTCACATCGACGGGGAGGTTTGGCACCTCGATGTCGACTCATCGCATCCTGGGGCTGAAGCTGGTCCCAAGGGTCGGGCTGTTCGCCCGTTAAAGCGGTACGAGAGTTGGGTTCAGAACGTCGTGAGACAGTTCGGTCCCTATCTGTTGTGGGCGGAGGAGATTTGAGAGGGGCTGACTCTAGTACGAGAGGACTGAGTCGGACGGACCTCTAGTGTGCCGGTTGTCGCGCCAGCGGCAGTGCCGGGTAGCTATGTCCGGATGGGATAACCGCTGAAAGCATCTAAGCGGGAAGCCTGCCTCAAGATGAGATCTCCCGGGGCGCAAGCCCCCTGAAGGCCACTCGTAGACGACGAGTTTGATAGGCTGGGTGTGGACAGGCTGTGAGGCCTGCAGCTAACCAGTACTAATCGGCCGTGCGGCTTAACATCACCTTTGCTCCTGATAGACATGGTCTGCGCGAGATGACTCAATTGAGTCATCTCGCGAATGAGAAATGTGGAATGAGAAATGTGGAATTGAGAGAGGTAATTCCTCATTCATCATTCCTCATTTCTAGTTTGCGCGCTTCGCGCCGTTCCCGGTGGCCATGCCGGAGGGGTCACACCCGTTCCCATCCCGAACACGGAAGTTAAGCCCTCCAAGGCCGATGATACTGCAGCCGCGAGGCTGTGGGAAAGTAGGACGCTGCCGGGTTTTACACAACGCCTGTTGGGTCTCACGACTCAGCAGGCGTTTTCTTTTGTGTAAAACCCGGCAGCGAAACCTACTTTCCACGAAGAAAGTCGGTGGGGTTTATCCGGCGACGATCAATTACGATACAGCGATAAAGAGTCGCCGGTACGCGCAAGCGAGGTTTGGACCTGTGCCGGGTTATTGAGATGGTCGAGCGAAATCCGTTCTGAGCTCGGAGCATGTCATATCCTCGAAATTGCTTTATTCCGCAGGCTGGCATAGAATTCTACGCACAGAGAAGGAAGCAGCGATGTCAACTCCCAAGCGCCCTCTCATCACTTCGTCGCCTGACGTGCTCGGCGGGACTCCGGTGTTCGCGGGGACCCGTGTGCCGGTGGAAACGCTGATTGAATATCTGGAAGGCGGCGAGACGATCGACGACTTCTTGGAAGGGTTTCCGACAGTCACCCGGGAGCAAGTGATCGCGTTTCTTGAGGAGGCCAAAGCGCGTATGCTTCCCGTCGCCTCGTGAGGATTCTGCTGGATGAGTGCGTCGACCGCCGGTTTGCCAAGGAGATCGCGGGGCACGAGGTTGCGACCGTCCCGCAACAGGGGTGGGCGGGCATCAAGAACGGCGACTTGCTCGCCTTGGCGCAGGAGCAATTCGATGTCTTCGTGACCGTCGACCGCAACCTCGCCTTCCAACAAGATCTTCCGCAATTCAATATCGCCGTCGTTGTCCTGCAGGCTCCGAGCAACCGCCTTTGGGACCTCCGACCGCTCGTGCCAAAACTGCAAACCATCCTCACGGGGGTCACCAAAGGCCAGCTTCGCTGGGTGAGTCTATGAAGAAAAGAGTTCAACAAAGTGACCGGACGCGGCACAAGCGGAGGTATAGTCAGAAAGTGTGGAAATAGGAAAAAGGCGGTGGCAACCTTTCGGGTGACCAAACCCAGCCGGAGGCATTCCGGCCATGAAAGGAGGCACCGCCGTGAAGGAGCAGAGCACAGCACCG
>JBFMAX010000028.1 GCA_040755395.1 Nitrospirota bacterium | reverse complement strand
GCCTAGGACCAACGATCTCGGGTCGACCCGACCCAGAGGTCGGACAAAACATCAACCACTTAGCCCCAGGAGGGGGGGGAATTTCAGATGAAAGAAAAGGGTCCCTTTTCAGATGAAAGTTGACACGGGGGAACACGACGACGATCACCTACGATACCGACACCAACACCTTCCCCCTGACCGTGACCAACCCCCTCGGGCACGTGACCACGACGGCCTACTACGGCGTCAATGGGGTGGCGACGGACTTCGGCCTGTATGGCCAGGTCAAGAGTGTCACCGATGCCAACAACCAGACCGTCACGACCAAGTACGATGCGTTGGGCCGCAAGACCGAAGTAACCCAGCCCACCGCCACCGGCATCTTTACCACTACGCTCGCCTATGTGAACTGGGGCCAAGGGATCGGCACCGACCCGGCGACGAAGCAACACGTCTACACCACGAATTCCCTCAGCCTCTCATCTTGGACTTTCTTCGATGGCCTGGGGCGGACCATCAGCAAGCACCGCACGGGGCCGGGCGGCGGAGCGGGGCCCAAGATCATCGTGGACACCCAGTACGACACCCGCGGGGCGGTGTGGAAGATGAGCCTCCCCTACTTCACCGGCGGGAGCCCCAGTTGGCGCACGCTGACCTATGATCCACTGGGCCGGGTGCTGCAGGTGACGCATCCCGACGGCACGACCAGCAAGAGCTGTCACAGCGACTGGATCACGGTCAGTCTGGAGCCGGATGGGGACCGGAAGCGGGAGACCAAGGATGCCTATGGACGGGTCATCAGGATCGACGAATACAACACGACGTTCACCACCTGCGACACAAGCATCGGCACGCCCTACGCCACGACGACCTATCAGTATGACGTGCTGGGCAACCTGCGGTTCGTCACCGATGCCAAGGGCAATCAGAGCGAGATGCAGTACGACACGCTCGCCCGCAAGACCTTCATGCATGACCCCGATATGGGGAACTGGACCTACGAGTACGATGCGGCGGGCAATCTCACCAAGCAGACGGATGCCAAAGGCCAAATGCTCTTGTTCCAATACGATGAACTCAATCGCCGACGGCAGAAGGACTATGCGACCCAGAAGACGCTCGGCAGCGGCGACGTGGTCTATACCTACGACGGGACGACCGACAACCGGAAAGGCCGACTGCAGAAAGTGCAGGATGCCTCAGGGATCGTCGAGTTCCGCTACGACCCGCTCGGGCGGATCACCCGCACGGACAAAACCCTCGACAGCACCACCTACATTACCGAAAGCACCTATGACGGGCTGGGACGGCTGACAAGTGTCAAGTATCCCACGAGTCCGGCGAAGACGGTCGAGTACCTCTATGCCGGGCCTTGGCTCGACCAGATCAAGGACAAGCCGGGCGACGGCACGACGACCTACGTGACTTATGCGGGCTACAACCCGCTGGGCCAGCCCGGCACGGCCACCTTTGGCAACGGCGTCGTGACCACGTACACCTATGCGAACAGCGGGAACAGCACCTGCCCGCAACAGAATTTCCGGCCCTGCACGACCAAGACCCAGAAAGGCACTGACCCAGCCTATCAGGATCTGCGCTATCTGTTCTATCCGGGCGGGAACGTCCAGACAATCGTGGATGCCGTCCATGGCAATCAGGACTTCAGCTATGACGTACTCGATCGGCTCATCCTGGCCACTGGGCTCTACGGCAGCGGCGGAGCCACGGCCACGCTCTCGTATGACTACGATCAGATCGGCAATCTCATCTTCAATTCCCAGGTGGGTGACTACCGGTATCCGGCTTCAGGCGCGAGCAGCGTACGCCCGCATGCCGTGTGCGCCACGGGGACCGGGGTAACGAACTGCTCCCAAGGGACAACCTACACCTACGACGCCAACGGCAATCTCACCAGCGGCGGCGGGCGGACGATCAGCTACAACTTCGAGAACAAGCCGACGAGCATCACCAGCGTTGGGCAAACGACCCAGTTCGTCTACGATGGCGATGGTGGGCGAGTAAAGAAGATCGTGGGCACGACCACGATCCGCTACATCGGCAAGCTCTACGAGTGCGAGAACACGAGCTGCACGCGGTTTATCTTTGCGGGGAACCAACGCATTGCGACGGTGGCGAGCAACGGCGCCGTCCACTACTGGCATCCAGACCATCTCGGCTCCAGCAGCGTCATCACCGACAGCACCGGCGCCCAGGTCCAGGCGGTCACCTATTACCCGTATGGCGCTACACGGTCGAACACAAGCCCGAACAATCCGGCTGTCAATGTCCCCTACAAGTACACGGGGAAGGAGTTGGATGAGACCGGGCTGTACTTCTACGAAGCCCGCTATTACGATCCAACGCTCGGCCGGTTCATCTCAGCAGACACGCTCGTCCCGAATCCCCGCGACCCGCAGGACCTCAATCGCTACACCTACGCCGGGAACAATCCCCTCCGCTACACCGATCCGACGGGGCACTTCAGGCTGAACTTTGGGAAGTTCTTCCGCCGGGCCTTCGGCGATGTGGGGACAGCCATTGTGGGGGTGGCCATTCAGTTTGGAGTGCCCTATGTAGGGCCTCTCGCGGGCACGGCCATCCTGACTCAGTCCCGGACCGGTCGCTATGTGTTGGCGGGAGAGATCATTGCCGCCACCACAGCAGTCGCGTTTGCCTGTCCAGCCTGTTCGCCGGGCGTCGTCGCGGCCGCCAAGGGCGCGTTGGTGGGCGAAGTGATCACGGGCGGATTCGGTGGGTACAGCGCAGCCCGATCTGGCGGGGACATCAGTCAGGGAGTCCTCTTTGGCGTCGCGGCCGGCGGCCTGGCCGGCGGGGCAGCCGGCTACACCTCGTGGGCGTTTCCTGTATCGACGTTGGGCAAGTTCGCCTGGTCGGCAGAATATCTCCTTGATCTCGGGGCCTTTGTCGGTGCCCACGCGCTGGCTGGCGCGGGTGTGGGTGTGGCCAGCGGGGCCACGACAGGGTATGCTAGCGGGGCAGGAGATTGGGAGGCAATCCTGACAGGTAGCTACCGGGGGGCAGCCATTGGAGCTGCGCTGGGCACTGTGCTGGCCGGTGCGGAGTATCATTTCCGAGATTTCGCTTTGCCAGGTTTACATCCAGCCGTTGACGCAAGATCACATAGGTTACTAGGGATATTTGCAGCGAACGGTGTCCTTGCGTTTGCTGAGACTTCGGCTTTAGCCGTCGGATCAGGCCTTGAACTGACACAAGGAACTCTCTCACGATTTGTGGGAGCCGAGGTTGAAAAACAACTGCGAAAAGGAGTGAAAGGCCATTGCACTGTGCCATTGGAGGGAGGTCTTAACTGTGGAACCGGGTTACCCTGAGGCCAGAGAGCCCATCGGGATAGAAGAAACCACCCTTGCATGGCGACAGACACACGATGAACATCCATGTTGCTTGTACACCATTGCATGGGTGGCTTCAATGTGAAATGCCTGACACTGCACATCAGCATTATAGGATGATTCAAAACACGCATACAGTAGGGTTGCACATGAGAATGCAGGCCTTTGCCTTCGCGCTGGTTCTTTCTGCCTGCACCTCTGGTTACTTGCCCAGTGATCCATTCCTGAACGCGGCCCGCAACGGACAAACCAACAAAGTGACTCGATACCTCGATCAGGGAGTGGACATTAACTTAAGGGGCGAATATGGAGAAACAGCGCTGATGTTTGCCGCCAGTCATGGTCGGCTTGACACGGTACGCGCTCTTTTGTCGAAGGGAGCGGATGTCAATGCTAAGAACCAAAATGGTGGGACCGCTTTGATGGGAGCCTGCAGTTCAAGGTTTTTTTCCGCTGCAGTAGTTAGTGAACTCTTAGATAACGGGGCTGATATCAACGCAAGAGCCAGCGATGGGGTAACGGCTCTCATGCTGGCTGTGTTGGCGAATCGACTCGATGCTGCTGAATTGCTGATCGCAAGAGGGGCACATGTCAATCTGAAAGCGGATAACGGCGCGAAGGACTAAAGGGGTCGGGAGTCTTTTCTTGACACGCTGCTAGGGTTGGACTACGAGGGCGTATGCCTCGCCGCCCGCGCATCGCCACCGGTGGCCTTGCCTATCACGTGCTGAACCGGCGTGTGGGACGTTTGCCGCTGTTTGAGAAGCCGGCCGACTACGCTGCGTTCGAGAAGATCTTGCAGGAAGCCCACACGCAGACTCGCCTTCGGATTGCCGCCTATTGTCTGATGCCGAACACTGGCATCTGCTGCTCTGGCCTCGGCAGGATGGCGAACTATCGGAGATCGTGCGGTGGATTACGGTTACGCATACCCGGCGCTGGCATGCGCCTCGGAATACCGCTGGGACAGGTCCGGTGTATCAGGGCCGCTTCAAGTCCTTTCCGGTGCAGACCGACGCGCATTTCCTGACGGTCGCACGCTATGTGGAGAGCAATGCCCGGCGGGCGAAGCTGGTCACGCGGGCGGAGGACTGGCCGTGGTCGAGTCTGTGGCGGCGGACGCAAGGGGATCCGAAGCTGGCCGCGTTTCTGTGGCCGGTGGAGCGACCTCAGAACTGGGTCGCATGCGTGAATCAGGCGGAGACGGCGACGGAACTCGAAGCGCTGCGGACAAACGTGCAGCGAGGACGGCCGTTCGGGACGGAGGCCTGGGTCGCGCGGACCGCGAAGCGATTAGGCCTGGAATCCACGCTCCGGCCATGCGGCCGGCCCAAGGCTCTTGAGAAATGACTCCCGACCCCTTTTTACGACCCTTTTTACGACGACCCCTTTTTACGACCCCCACAACAAACTCTGGGCTTAACTGCTAGGAAGAGTCGATTTCGCGCTGCCGTTGGCTCCGCTCACGAATGCACGCCCCTTTTCTTGCGTCATCGACACTCGTGCGTGACCCAGCACCCGTACAAGGACGCCGGTGCGGGTGGTCGCGCCGGTTTTCAACATAATCCGCTTGAAGTGTTCTTTGACGGTATACTCGCTGATGCCCAGTTGAGCCGCAATTTCCTTGTTGGTCATGCCCTGCAGGAGATGAACCAGACAGGCTTGCTCTCGATGGCTCAGTCCGAAGGTGGCTTGCGCCGCCGACGTATCACCCTCATGTCGCGAGCCGGTCTGTTCCAACAGGCCGAGGATGAGGTAATGGTCCGGTTGTTGGGGTGACGCCGGGATGCCATGCAGCCGGGCGAGCATTACCGGCGCACTTGCGCCGAGGACTCGGGTCACCTGCACCCGTCCCCATGTCCGCGGGTCCGGATATTTCTTGAGAACCATCACCAGGTCTTGACACAACTGACCGAGTTCACGCGGCAGCCTACTCATCGCTCGGTGGTTCCCTTCCGTCCGATGCAAGTCACGAATCAGGCGGTCCGCCTCAGGATTCGCAAACAGGCAATCGAGCGTATGGTTCAGCACGACAATGCCCGGCTTCGGTCCCACCGCTCCTACGACACTGGCGACGGAGAGGGCGTGCTGCAGGGCGCTGTGAGCATCACCCCTGTCGGTCACTTCCCTGCCGTTGCTCTTCACGGCGCCACCTCGCCATCGCGGTTCTGGGGTGTGGGGATCACCAGCTCTTGTCCGACTACGAGTTGATCCCGACTCAGCCGATTCGCCTGTTTGATCGCCTCGACCGTCATCTTGTACTGTCGCGCCAAGCTCCACAATGTTTCGCCGGCCTGGACCGTGATATGACGGGGCTGAGGCGCCGAGACCATCGGTTCGCTGATCACATGAAGCGCGGGCTCAACGCCGGGGAAGCGGGTCGGAGCCGGTGTGGCAGACGGAAGAAGACTTGGATGTTTGGCGGCATTTTCTCTGGAGCCTGTCCCTCCAGGTTTGGTCGCGTCAGACGATTTCTTTTGCTTGACGGTGGGTTTGACCGCGCTTTGCATCAGGCCTTCCTTGACCTCCCCCAGTTCTTTGGTCAGCGCAAGCAGACTGTCGGTAAGCGCCTTGAACTGCTGCTCGTTCTTCGCCTGCCGGAGTTGGTCCCGTTCACTCCGCAACGTCGCGAGCTCGACTTGCCGAGCCTCCTGAGCCTGGCGCAATTCCCGCACAACTTGATGCGACTCCGCGTTCTCCTGCCGAAGCTGGTGCACCAGGCTCCGCAGTTCCTGAAGCTCTGCCTCCTTCTTCGCCGCGGCAATCCGCGTCGCCGCCATTTCGGCCCGGATCGTCGCGAGCTCGGCCTCGCGGTCGCGCACGATAGTAGCAGCACGAGTGTGTGCCTCCTGGGAACTGGGCCCGTACGAACTTGCACGAGTCCCGGAACACCCAGGCAGGAGAAACACAATCCCGACTGCACAGAGGAAGATCCTTTTGGGGACGCTGTGCAGTCGAGACCAGAAGTTGGGCACCATAGGAACGAGGTCTTTGTTCGCTTCGCTCGGATAGCGAGGCGTGTTGACGGTGTGCTGATCCGCCACTAGAATGAAGCCCACATGGGAACCTTCCACGTGAAATTCACGATTCGGAATCCAGTTCACCCAGAGCGATCTCTCCAACTCGAAGGGCTCGTGGACTCTGGTGCGCACTTTACGCAAGTTCCCAAGTCCTTCCTGGATCAGATCGGTGTCGTCCCTTTTGGAACGCGACGGGTTCAGTACGCGGACGGTACAATCGTATCCAAACCGGTGGCCTCAGCCGAAGTGCTTCTGAACGATGAAGTCGCTCCTACCGTAGTGCTCTGCGGAGAGGCTACCGATCTCATTCTGATTGGCGCGCTGACTCTTGAGAGCCTCAACCTCGGGATTGATCCAATTCGGAAAACCCTTATTCCTCTTATCGCGCCGCAAGCCTAATTCGTTTCCTTCCTCGAGACTCTCACCACTGGTTATAGGGCGTCCCGTCCTGTCCGACCAACGGGCTTCCGCTGTGCACATCCGCGATCCCGCTTTCCGTGGCATCCGGCAATTCCTGCCATGTGGCGGCCGACTTGGTGAACGGATCGACAGGCGTGGCTCTCAAATACCCGGCAGTGACCAGGTCTGCGAGCGACGGCGGATAGACGCCCTTGTCGGCGCGATACTGATCGATGACATCGCGCAACGTAAAGAGGGTTTGCTTCAGCGCCGTTTCCCGTGCCTTGATCACGGAGGCCTGAAAAGATGGCTGCGCCAAGGTGACCAAAATCCCAGCGATCGTCACCACCATCATCAGCTCGACGAGGGTGTAGCCTCTCTGACCAGGCACGGGGCGAGGGGCCAG
Source organism: Nitrospirota bacterium (assembly GCA_040755395.1). NCBI lineage: Bacteria > Pseudomonadati > Nitrospirota > Nitrospirota bacterium. Next base: position 10,358 of record JBFMAX010000028.1, on the reverse strand, counting down.
GGGCCAGAGGTCTATCCACCTCTTAGCAGCTCTCCTTATGATGTTGCCGGTTCTCCTCACCCCACCACTCGCCCCGCGCCTCGCCCCTCTCGCCGTTCTTAGCGAATATGCACCATCGCCCGCTCGGTCACGGACGGTAAGGTCTGGCTGGCCGGGCCGGTCCCGGCCGTTGACTGGAGTGTGAGCGGAAAGTCTCCTGGACTCTTGGCCTGAAAGAAGAGTGTTGCCAACACGCTTTCTCCGGCAGCGGTCGACCCTTGCCGGCGCAATGTCAGAATCACCTGACCATCGGTGGCTCGGGCAGAGATCGCCGCCGCTCCCGGGTTGATCCGACGGAATTCCAGCGACCGCGGATCGTATGAGACCGTTACCAGCGACTCCGTGAGCCGATCGAGTTGCGGCGTCGTGAGATCCACGCGAAATTCCTGTCCCACCGAAGCTGACAGATCACCCGGGCGGAATGCCAGCGCCCCGGGGCCGCGCGCGGATACGGTTTTCTCACCCTCCCCTTTCTCCATCACGCGTTGGCTTGGGCCCGGCGACGGGCCCCCGGACGGCGGATTACTCCCCTCACTTCCTCTCCCCATTACCCGTTGCATTTCGCCGAGCAACGGGTCACCGGGGAGAGGACTCAGGTGAGGGGATACTTGAATGTCCGATGGCGCCGGGGCTGGCGTGGACTGAGCCGACTGAGAGGAGAGAGAGGCAAGGTGAGGGGTGTCTTGCGAGACATGGGCGGCTTGCGCCGCGAAGAGCTGCGTCGTCGCATAGTTGGTTTCAGTGCCGGACCAGAAGGCCTGCGTCGCGATCGGAGGCGCGCTGAGATTGCGGACGATATGCGGCGTGATGGTCAACACCACTTCGGTCGCGACTGTTTCCTGATTCGTTGACGTGAACAGGTTGCCGATAAGCGGAATATCGCCGAGAATCGGCAGCGTGGATCGCGTCTTCCGGTCTTCGTCTTGGATCAGCCCGGCCAGCACGACCGTCTCATCATCTTGCAGCATTAAAACCGTTTCCGCCGCCCGGGTGCCGAATTTGAACTGTTTGATCTCGGGGCTGGCCTGGAGCGTCACTTGATCTCCCAGCCGCGTGACCTCAACCTTGAGCTTCAGCGTCACTTCATCCACCAGATGCACCGTCGGCTCGACGGTGAGCTTGACACCAGTATCCTTGAACTCGATCGAGGTAACGGTCGAGGTTGTCGGGATCGCGCCCGTGGCAGCCTGTCCCGGCAGGACGTTGGTCGTCGAGAGGAGGATGGGCTGCTTGTCGCCGATGTTGATGGAAGCCGACTTGCCGTTGAGCACCCGCAGCTTGGGTGAGGCCAAGGTTTTTGCATCCGACTCCTGCTTGAAGAAATCAATCAGCACGCTGGCCGGCATGGTGAAGAGATAGCTGGCCGGTCCCAACGTCGTCAGTTGCTGATAGGTAAAGGTAGTGGGCGCGGTGGAGATGCCTCCCGTTGAGCCAGACAGAATCACGCCGGCCCCCGCCTGCTTGGCGAAGTTCAAGCCGTATTTCAGGCTCTTCGTCCGATTGACCTCCAGCACCTCGACGTCGAGCTCCACCTCCGGATCGCGCCGGTCGATGGTAAAGAGCAGCCGTTCGGCCAAATGGAGCTTCGCCGGGTCATCGCGCAGGATCACCGCGTTGACCTTCTCGTCCACGTAGACCTTCTTGCTCTCCAGCATCGTGCGGAGCAGATTGACCGCCTCTTTGGCTTTCGCGTTGGAGAGATAGAAGGTGCGGATCAGCAGGTCCTGATACTGCGCCTGCTTCTGTTTCGTGTTCGGCATGATCAGCAAGGTCTGAGGGGCGATTCGCTGGGCGACCAGGTTATTCGTGTTCAAAATCAAATTCAGCGCGTCGTCGAACGGCATATCTTTGAGAAAGACCGTCACCGGCTCGTCCCGGACCTCTTTGTCAAAGATCACGTTGACCCCGCCGGTGCGGGCCAGGATCTCAAACACTTCTTTCAGTTTGGCGTTCTGGAACCGCAGGGCGATCGGTTGACTGGAGCCGACGACAAGCTTGGCCGCCCGTTGCTGCTGAGTGATGGCGGTGATGCCATCCAGGGCCGGCGTCAGACTGGGATCGAGCTCGACGGCCTTCTCGTACGCACTCAACGCATCCTCGGTCCGCCCCAGGCTCTGGAGCTTGTCGCCGGCCTGCAATTGCGCGCGGGCCTCCTTCATGCGGACCGCATCTGCCACGGCTGCATGGTGTTCCGGCTGAGACGGATCCAAGCCCAGTGCCAGTTTCAATGCCCTGAGCGCGTCCGAGATACGGCGTTCTTCTAACGCCTGCACGCCGGCCTGGTAATGCAGCGCCGCCGCTCGCCGCTTCGCCTCTTCCAGCCGAGTTTTGAGCGGAGCATTGAAGGGATCGCGCTTGAGGGCCTCACGATACGAAGCGACCGCTTCGTCCCATCGGCCCTCCTCGGCATAGCGGGCCGCCAGCCGGACCTCAGGTGAGGTGCAGGCGGTCGAGAACAGAAGAACGAGCCACGCACCGGCGAGACCACGGGAGAGCCACTGGAAGGAAGAACGGAGGGGAAGACCCATGCCGTTGACGCCCATGTCCTGAGTCCGTGCCCGGCCCGCTACGGTGTGCGGGAACGAGCCTGCTCGAACGCCAGCGCAACCTGCTGCTGCTCGGCCGAGGAAAGCTCAGCCACAGGGATCTGCTTCCCGGACCGTAGGACGAGAGAGACGGAGGAGGGAGAGCCCGCCTCCGCCGCCACCATGACGCGGTCCACGGGTTCCCCTTCGATGGTGGGCAGCCAGGCCGCTACTTGATAGAAATCCACGGAGGCCATGAGGACATACACATGCCCGGGCGGGAGCCACACGGCAGCCGTGGCCGTCGAAGCGACGACGGAGCCGGTCGACCACGTGGTCGGAAAGAATTGCGGCTCTCCCCATTCCGGAACGATCTTCACGCGAAACTGGGTCGGCACCGGGACATTGTTTGCGATCAGGGTGACCGTGACTGGATTGGTGATACCCGCTGGGAGAGAGACGTCCGGTGTCGCATGGGATCCCGACGGAGAGGCCGGCACGGTCGTCCCTCCCACGGCGCTGATGGTCAGCATGGGCAGGTTCACCAGCGGAGGCGTGCTCGCCAGCGCCACTGGTCCGAGGGTAGACGAGACCGACGCCGCCGGAGAAACCGTGCCGGTCGTACAGGTCGTGCACTCGATCCGCACACGCCCATCATTGTTGCCCCCGTGCGCGCCGACACAGGATGGATTCCCACCGACGGCCTGGATCGAACCCAAATTCGTCACCTGCGGGGCTACGAGCCGGACCGCACCCCCGCTTCCCGCCCCGCCTCCGCCCCAGGTACAAGAGACATACCCCGCTCCGCCATTCGCGGTAATGGCGCCGGTACTTTGAATCGTAATTTGGGTGTTGGAGGCGATCACCACGGCCCCGCCGCCTCCGCCGCCTGGCGAACCGGTGGCCGACGTGCTGCCCGCGCCGCCTCCGCCGCCGGATCCTCCGAAGAGGGGGATCAGGGTCATAAAGGACCCTGAAGGACCATAGAATCCATCCCCCGCGAAGATGGCGGGTAACATGCCCGGACTACCCCCTCCCGGGCCTTGCCCACCTTTTCCGTCGGTCGGCGTCTGCCCACGCAGGCCCGCATCCCCGCCGTTGTACCCGCCTGGCCCGCCTTGCCGTCCCGCCAAAGGCCCCCAGTTGCCGCTGCTGACGCCGGCAACGGAATCCTCACCGTTGAGCCGGATGGTCCCGGCAATGCTGACGTCGCCCTGGGCCAGGATCGTCACCGGCGTATTGGCCGCATTGCGCTGGAAGGTCACGACGACGCCGGACGGAATGGAGACCGTCGTGTAGTTGAGAATGCCGTCGGAGGGAAGGGTGACGACCGTGTTCGACGCCGGCGCGAAGGCGCCCAGGGACCCCGTGCTCCCGGAATTGAAGGTTTGTGCGTCGGCAAGGGGCGCCATTCCCAAGACCGCCAGCGCGGCTAGGCCGCCAGACAACAGACACTGATGTCGTCGATTCATACGTTGGCTCTCCTCAGTCCATCCAGTTCCCTGTCATGCCTCTGGTCAGTTACGGGAGCGTGAAGTCGCTGTAGGCATTCAGGACGCTGACTCGCCCGAGCGGCAGCGTCACGCTGAAGGTGGCCGTCGAGCTGGCCAGGGTCCCGGTTGACGTCGCCGTGCTCACCACCGGCCCGAGACTAAACTGGGGGACATGTTTCAATTTGAACGTGGACCCGACTGGAATGTTGGTGCCTGTCACAACAACGGTGACGGGGTTCGTCGTTTCTGGCGGAAGCAGGACATCCGCCGTCGCGTAGCTCCCGGTGGTCGACGAGACCGCGACGCCAGCGATCGAGCTGATGGTCAGGGCCGGGACACTAGCCAACGGCGGCGTACTCAAGGTCGTCACCGGCCCACATACGGTGCTGATCGAAGGCGAGGACGTCGAGGGCACCACGCTCCCGGCGAATTCCATTTTGAAGGCTTCCAGCCGGACTCGTCCGCCTCCCGCTGCCGGGTTTCCTCCCGCGCCGCCGCTGACATCCAGCGTGCCCGTTCCCGCAATCTCCGGCGCGACGAGGCGTATCGCCCCACCGCTGCCGCCCCCGGCATAGACATAGCCCGGGGCTGCCCCGTTCCCTCCCTTGGCCGTGATGGTGCCGTTGACGGTGATCTTGGTGGAGGACGCGATCACGATGGCTCCGCCGCCTCCGCCGCCGGCGAGGCCCGATGTATTGATCGTGCCTTTGAAGCCGCCGCCGCCCGATCCTCCAAACAAGGGAATCAAGCTCACGAAGGTACTGGGTGGGCCATAGGTCCCGCCGGTCGACCCAAAGCCGCCGGACGTCGCGGCCCCACCACCCGGGCCCTGCCCATCCGCGGCATCATTGTTCGAGTTGCCACGGGCGCCGCTCTGCCCGCCGGCAAAGCCTCCGGGGCCGGGCAGGCCTCCTGCGTTCACCAGTGGCGTGGCCGCGTTCCCGGTTCCGGCCGTGCCATTGAGGTTCAGCGTCCCGCTGATGCTCACGTCACCCGTCGCGAGCAGCGTCACCGGCGTGTTGGTCGCATTCGGCTGGAAGCTGACCGTCACGCCGGCTGGGATGGTGACGGTGGTGTAATGCAGGATGCCGTCGGCAGGGAGTGCAATGGTGGTGTTGGAGGCGGGGGCCAATGCTCCCGATGCCCCCGTGCTGCCGCTGCTGAAGGCCTGGGCAAACACCTGGTTAGATCCACCCGACAGGAACACCGCGACCATCGTGAGGATAGTACACGTGATGGGCTTGTGGCTCGCATAGGATCTCATTGTGCACGACCTCATGATTCCATCGTCCGTTCCGCCTGTCGATCGACTACGGCAATGTGAAATCCGAATACGCATTCAGCACACTGACCTGTCCCACGGGTAAGGTGACGCTAAAGGTTGCGGTGGAGCTGGCGAAGGTCCCGGTCGAGGCGGCGGTCATCACCGTGGCTCCCGGTGTGAACTGCGGAATGTGCTTCAGCTTGAACGTGGAACCCGCGGGTAAATTGGTCCCGGTCACGACAACAGAAACGGGATTGGTCGTCCCCGGGGGCAAGCTGACATCAGCCGTGGAGTAACTGCCTCCAGTGGTGGCCGGAACGGTGACGCCGGCGATGGATGTAATCTGAATGGTCGGCAGGCTGGCGAGAGCGGGGACGCTCGCGGCTGTGACGGGACCACACGTCGTGCTGATGGAAGGCGCCGGGTTTTGTGGCCCATACGTCCCGGTGAAATTCATACGGAAGGCTTCCAGGCGCGTGCGCCCCACCGTCGGGCCGGGACTGCCCCCTGAGCCAGGACTGGTATCCAGGACTCCTGTTCCGGTGATCTCAGGAGCCACCAGCCGAATGGCACCTCCGCTGCCGGCACCGGCCGCATAGCCTCCAGCGGCCCCTCGCGCAAAAATCGTCCCATTGACGGTGATCTTGGTGGAGGACGCGATCACGATAGCTCCGCCCCCTCCCCCGCCCGAGGAACCCGAGACCGTGCTTTGCCCTGGATAACCCCCTCCGCCCGAACCGCCGAACAACGGCAGCAGGCTGACAAAGGTACTGGGAGCCCCGTAGCTGCCGCCTCCTCCATAAAACGAGGTGCTGGTGGATCCGGCCCCACCACCCGGGCCCTGCCCTGCGGAGGGCAGATTATTCGTGGAGCCCCGTGAGCCGCTTTGCCCGCCCTGAAAACCACCCGGTCCCCCCAATCCGCCTGCAACCACGGCAGGCCCAGAGGATGAATATCCACCGCCGGGGGAGCCGTCCACGTTGATCACGCCACTGATCAGCACATCGCCGGTGGCGAGCATAGTGACCGGCGTGTTGGCCGCATTGCGCTGAAATGTGACCGTGACGCCGGCCGGAATCGTAATGGTGGTGTAATTGAGAGTGCCATCAGCCGGGAGCGTAATCACCGTGTTGCTCGCCGGTGCCAGCGCCCCCAAAGCGCCGGTACTGCCGCTGGTGAAGGTCTGCGCGTCGGCCGGGCCGCTGAGAACAGCCGTGGCAAAGGTCCAGACCAGTGAGCTGAAGATGAACCATGTCATACGGGCCTCCACATCACAAGGTACGGAACATCACGGGAGCAGTTCGCTCACGGGCGGCGCCACCGTCATCGTGGGGCCGGACGGCGCCACCGTGGCCGGGGGCGACAAGAATTCGCTCGTCGGCGGAGCGACGGCGGACGTCGAACCGCTCGGGGCCATCGTCTGCGCCGGGAAGAACTCACTGACGGCCGGCGCCGTCGCCATGGTGGATCCTGAAGGAGTCCCCTTCGGGACATAGACGCTCACAGGGGACCTCGCATGGACATAACTGGATGCCGGCGTCGCGACGGTCACCACCACGGAACCGCTGTTAGCCGTGCCCAGCGGCGTGGTGACGGTAAAGGCATAGGCGCCCGGCGGGACGGTCGACAGGACCTGCAGCTTGACGGGCAACGAGGTGTCCGTCACGCCCGTGGCGATGGTGCCGGTAATACCTGAATGCGAAAACGTCACGCCGGTGGCTTTGGCGAGGTTGGTTCCTGAGATGGAGACGGTCGGCCTGGTGTTTTGGCCAACGGTGCCGGGAGTGATGCCGCTGATCGTCGGCGCGCCGAAAACGGTGAACGCTTGCGGACTATTGGCCGTCCCGTTGCTATTGGTCACGGACACCGTGCCGGTGGCGGCACCGCTGGGCACTGTGGCCACAATGGCATAGGTCGTCGAGGACACGACGGTCGCGGCAGTCCCGTTGAACGTGACCGTGTTGTTGGCCGGGGTGGGATCAAAGCCATACCCTTGGATCTTGACCTGGCTGCCGACGGCGCCTTTCGCAGGCAGCAGGACATAAATGCCGATACCGCCGGCGCCGGGTGTGAACCGGTCGATGCTCAACAGATTCCCCACGGCGTCATAGTTGTAAACGGCGGTGTTGCCGGCTTCATCCACGACAGTCGTCAGCCGGCCGAGGTCGTCATACGCATACTGCGCCTCGCCGGCTGGCAGCGGGCTGGGCAGCATGAATACCCAGGCCACCGCCAGACACAGCAGCAATGAAACGTTACGTCTCCCTTGTAACCGGCGCCGCCGCTCACGTATGAAAACAGGAATACGACTACTCATCTCTGGCATACCCACTGGTGATCCCGATGACGCTTCATAGACGCTGGCTGCTGGGCGCGGCCGTCCGGCTGTGGCAACTCCTGCAGCGCTGGTTGGCTCGCCTGTTGGCAAAGCCACGGTGGAGACGCACGAAACTCGCCAAGGCTCCTCGCCGCTTCCGTGCTCATCCAAAGCCGAAGTGGGTTCGTGAGGAGATCATTCGCCTGAAGGCCCTGATGCCGGAAGCCGGTTGCCGGACGATTGCCCATTGCTTTAACCGCCGCTGGGCCGGCCGCCGCCGGATGACCGTCGGCAAAACCTATGTCGCCGATACGATCCTCCGCGCACGACGGAAATTGAAACATCGGCTGCCCCGGCCCATTCCTCGTCATCTGATCTGGAGAATGGACTTGCTGACAACGACTGATGGGCACGGCCGCCAACACATCGTGCTGGCCATCCTGGATCATGCGAGCCGCGCCTGTTTGTGCGTGCAACGACTGACGGAGAAGTCGTCGCTGACGATCTGGCACCATCTCATCGCCGTGTGCCGTCAGTATGGCTTGCCGCGATTCCTGCGCACCGACAACGAAGCCGTCTTTACCTCGCAGCGTCTTCGCCTGGCCCTGCGCCTCCTGGGGATTCGCCTCCAACACAACGAGCCGGGATGCCCGTGGCAAAACGGGCGCGTCGAACGGCTCATCGGCACCGTGAAGCGGTTGCTGCTTCAGCAGCCCATCGAGGATGCCGCGTCGCTCGACCGGGCCCTGGCTTACACGCGGTCTGTTTACAATCATCTCCGGCCCCATCAGCATCTCCACGGTCAGACCCCTGCCGAGGTCTGGGCCGGGGTCGATGTGTTCATCCCGACGCCCCGGAGCCGACGTTGGTTGCGGCGCTGGGAACGGCAGTGGGGACGGGCTGCGGCGGAGTTTCATCGTCCAGGGTAGCGAAACGGAACAAGACGCATTATGAGCGAGCCGTCCGCGCTGCGAAGACCCGGCGCACGGGAGAACCGTGTCCGCTACCAGGGGAGCACCAGATATTTCAGAAAACACGTTCTTGCCGGTTGGCTTACTATGCATTTCTGCTCTCGAAAACCTTGTCATGACACCTGTTCAGCTCATCCGCTCGTCGAAAAACTCTCTTGCAAATCCCTGTCTCCCCATTGCGGACACGCGGACGGGACAATAAGCCTCCGAGGCTAGTGTCGAGCCCCCTTCAAGAACGAGTGCAGCTCCACCTTTGATGATGAGGCTTGCGAGAGTTGCACTAGTGTTCCAAGTGCTGGCCTTGTAGGCTAAGTCTGCATAATCTCCGTAGTTGTATTGCAAACAGGATTGAACACAGTTTGGACATTTGGCAGAGAGGCCAAACGGATCGATCTTCCCTATCGGCCCGTTAAAAACGTATGCATAAAGGTTCGCGTCGCCGCCGAGGAAACCGGCAGGATCTTCGCCTGCGAACCGTGCTTTCATGGGGTCGTAATGACGAGTTCGATAGTAGTACAGCCCGTTCCCATCACTTTCCCTACCAGTGTACTGGAACGAATTTGACGAAGCCCCTGTGATCGTCGTCTTCCCGAAAGCTTCATAGGTGTACGTCGTCTGTGCTGCTCCTGCGGCATCGGTGAGTACCAGCGTGTTCCCCAGTGCATCCGGGTGATAGAACTCATTCCCGCTTGACTGCTGTCGCACAAATGGCTCATCAATAGTCAAACTTCGCAGATATGTCGCCGTCGGCGTACTCCCGCTCAGTTCCGCCAACACGTCATCCCTGTCGTACCAGAATCCAATCGTGGTGCTATTGATCGTCTTGCTCGTTCGTCGGCCTAATCCGTCATACACAAAACTCGCACTCAGCCCCGGTCCACTGATCGCCGTCAACTGATTCCTGGCATTCCAGGTATAGGTCGTCGTGCCGCTCGCATCCGTGAACGATGTCAAGTTGCCGTTGTTGTCAAACACCAGGTTCGTCGATGCGCTATTGAACCGAATCTGTTCGTTTGCTGCGTCGTATTCCGTGTTGCTCACCGCTTGCGGGATCAACGTGGCGGCCGCATTCGCGCGTGTCAGCTTCGTGCGATTTCCAGCAGCATCGTTGACGTAGGTCAATGCTTCCACCGTCGTCGGCGTCTTCACGTGATCAATGGTGAGTAGCCGGTTCGCATTGTCGTAGCCATAACTGGTCACGACTCCATTCGGATATGTGAGGCTTGTTCTTCTTCCAGCATCGTCATAGTTCAACGTCACCGTCTGCGTGCCCTGCGTGACGGTCTTCAGCCGCGAGTTCTTGTCATAGGTGTAGGTCACATCGGTCTGGCCAGTCGCAGAAAGCTTGATCCGGCGGCCGATCTCGTCGTACTCGACGGTCACGGTCCCAGCGCTCGTGGTCTCTTGCACCCGCGGATGATGCCCGCCGCTGACCGTGTCGTAGGTCCAGGTGATGGTGCCGCCCACCGAATCGCTGACACTCGTGAGCCGCCCAATCGCGTCATAGCCGAAGGTCACGGACGAATCGGGGTAGGTCGCTCCGGTTCTCCGGTTCAACGAATCATAGGTAAAGCTGGCGACCTGGCTCTTGCGGTCCGTAAATTTGGTGAGATTCCCCACCACATCGTACTGATAGCTTTCCGTCCGATTCAGCGCATCCGTCCGCGTCTTCAGCCGGTCCATCTCGTCGTACGTGTAGGTTGTCGTCTGGTTCTTGGCATCGGTTACGGTGAGGAGATTGCCGTTGTA
>JBFMAX010000027.1 GCA_040755395.1 Nitrospirota bacterium | reverse complement strand
CCACCAATATATAAAGGTCAACCGTTCTCGGTTGGCCTTTTTCCTTGCGCGCTCCCGCGTGTTCGCGGGGACTCCTGCGGATTCCTGCGGACTTCCTTCCCCGGTCGTCTCGCCCACCTCGGGCCGCGTTTCGCTCTCTCCGCGCCGTTTTCTCTCCGGCCTTGCTCCCTGCCGAAAGGCCGAAGTCCACAAAGGCCATCGACGGCACCATTCCGAAACAAGACGTTACGTGCTGACCGATCAATCGGTTGGATGACAGCATCGCCTACCCGAAGGAAACTGCTTGGGCCTCGTTCGATGTGCTCAGGTAGTAGTAGCAGGCTGCAGCGCAATGACAGCCATGCCTGTGAGAGCGATGGCCGCCCCCGTCACGTCCCAGCGCGTCAGCGTCACGCCATCGACCCAATACAGCCACGCGAGGGCCACCGTGATGTACATGCCGCCATACGCGGCGTAGGTGCGCCCCGCCGCGGTGGGATGCAGGGTCAGCAGCCAGGCGAACAGCGCGAGCGCGATCGCGGCGGGCACCAGCAGCCATGCGGTCCTGCCTTGCTTCAGCACCAGCCACGGCAAGTAACAGCCGACGATCTCCGCCAGCGCAGTGAGGGCGAACAGCCCGGCGGTCTTGGCGAGGTCCATCATCGAGGCTTTCCTTTCGTTTTACCCGCCTCGGCAGGCGCACCGTGACACGCACACCCTTCACCCTGGGCCGCTGTCACCAGTTCATGCAGGATGCCGCACGCAGCGGCGGTGTGCTCCGCGTGGCAACGGTCGCGCAGTTGTTGAAGCTGGCGCTCGAGGGCCTGCATCGATCGGAGCCGCGCCCGGACGCGGGCGATCTGCTCGTCGATCAGCCGGTTCACGTCGCCGCAATCGCTACCCGGATGGTCCAGGAAGTCCAGCAGCCGCCGCACATCCGCAAGCGGTATGTCCAACGCCCGGCAGTGACGGATGAAGGCCAGTCGCTCCAGGTGCAGGGGCCCATAGGCGCGGTAGCCGTTGGCTTGCCGCACCGGCATGGGCAGCAGCCCCACCCGCTCGTAATAGCGGATGGTTTCGATATCCACACCCGTGGCCTGTCCAAGTTCTCCGATGCGCATAGGGAGCTCCGCGATATCGGTTCAGTATAACCGCTTGACTCTGTAGTGACTACAGAGTTTTAAATTGGCGAGAAATTCAATCCTCAGGAAAAAACACATGGTCGGTCAGTGCTGCAACACGACATCCTGTTCAAGCGATGGGGTGAGCCCGCGCTACCGAAAGGCGCTGTGGATAGCGCTCGGGATCAATGCCGTCATGTTCGGCGTGGAAGTCGGCGGCGGCCTCAAGTCCGGCTCGGTGTCGCTGCTGGCCGATGCGGCGGACTTTCTGGGGGATGCGGCCAACTACGGTCTGTCGCTGGTGGTGCTGTCGCTGGGCCTGCTGTGGCGAGCGCGCGCGGCGTTGGTGAAGGGCCTCACCATGGGCGCCTTCGGCCTCTTCGTGCTCGGCAAAGCGGCGTGGAACGCCTTGAGCGGCATGCCGCCGGAACCTGTCACGATGGGTGCGATCGCCTTCCTCGCGTTGATGGCGAACGCCGGCGTGGCGCTCATGCTCTATGCCTTTCGCAACGGCGACGCGAACATGCGCTCCGTCTGGCTGTGCAGCCGCAATGACGCCATCGGCAACGTGGCCGTCATGCTGGCCGCTGCTGGAGTCTTCGGCACCGGCCAAGCTTGGCCCGATCTCATCGTGGCAGGGGTGATGGGCACGTTGGGGTTGACCTCGGCCCTGGCGGTGATGCGGCACGCGAAAAGGGAACTCGTCAGCGCTCGCGGCCAGATCGAGAGCAAACCCGCAGCGTCGCCGAACATTGACAGGGTAAGTCCGTAGTAAATATAGTGTTCGCCATGCGATGTTTGCTCCTGCTCATCTTGCTCTGCCTGCTCCCGCTCCAGATTTCCTGGGCTGTGGTAGCCGACTATTGCGGGCATGAGCAGGACAAGGCCGCCCAGCATTTCGGCCATCATGACGACGAGCACGGCGTGTCGTCCACCGCATCCGATGACGGCAAGCAGCCCGGTCAGTCGCTTGGGCACGACCACTGCCACCTGTCCGGATTTCTCGGGGTCTTGAGCACATTTGCGCCTACGGCGTACGAGAGTGCACACCCCAAACCACACGATGGTGACGGCGCCTATCCGTCCCTCGCCACCTACCCACCCGAACGCCCTCAATGGTCCGTTCCCGCCTGATGCGGCGGGGCGGGCAGCTTCTCCTGATTTAGCACCATCCGGAACGGCCTCGTCTCGCCGAATTCATCCCGTAACCTGTGGAGAATTCGATGCGAAGACATCTGTTGCCGCTGGGGTTGGCGGCGTTGTTTCTCAACCCATCATTTGCACAAACGTTCGATCCCGTAAACGGCGGCTTGGCGACGAGCGGCGTTGTCACGCCGCGCAACACCGAACCGGCCGCTCCGCTCAGGCTTCAGGCGGCGCTGGAGCTGGCGTTCGGCGCCAATCCTGAGCTTGCGGCCGCCCGCCGCGAGCTGGAGGCGATCGAGGGGACCGTCATCCAGGCGCAGGTGCGCCCGAACCCAGAACTTGCGACCTTGGTCGAGGACACCCGTCGCGCGACCCGGACCACGACGCTGCAGTTGAACCATCCGATCGAGCTCGGCAGCAAGCGTGCTGCCCGGATCGATGCGGCCGAGCGGGGCCGCGATGCCGCCCGGGCAGAACTGAACGCGAAGCGTGCCGAGATTCGCGCTGCGGTGACGGCGGCATTCTTTGACACGCTCGTCGCCCAGGAGCGTCTGCGGCTGGCTCAGGCTAGTGTCGAACTCGCAAGCCGCGCCACCGACGCCGCCAGGCGCCGGGTTTTGGCGGGCAAGGTCTCCCCCATCGAGGAAACCAAGGCGCGGGTGGCCGAAACCGGCGTGCGCGTGGAGCTGAGACTGGCCGAGAGCGAGTTGGCGACCGCGCGCAAACGCCTGGCGGGCACCTGGGGCGAGCCGACGCTACGCTTCGACCGTGTCGAGGGCGATCTGGAGTCCCTGCCGCCGCTGCCGTCCCGTGGCGATCTCGAGCGCCGCATCGACGCCTCGCCTGGCCTTGCACGCGCCAGGATCGAGGTCGAGCGCAGACTGGCCCTGGCCGAGGTCGAGCGCAGCCGGCGCATCCCGAATGTGACCGTGAGCCTGGGCGCGAAGCGCGACAACGAACTGGGCCGCGACCAGGCCATTCTCGGCGTCTCCATTCCGATCCCGCTGTTCGACCGCAATCAGGGCAACCTGCTGGAGGCGTTGCGCAGGGCGGACAAGGCCCGGGACGAGCTGTCCGCCGCCGAGATCCGCCTCGGAAACGACTTGGCGCAGGCGTTTGAGCGCCTCTCCACGGCGCGCAACGAGCTGGAGTCGCTCAAGGCGGACATCCTGCCGGGTGCGCAAAGCGCCTATGAAGCCACGATAAGGGGCTTCGAACTGGGCAAGTTCAGCTTTCTCGAAGTGCTGGACGCGCAGCGCACGCTGTTTGCGGCGAAATCCCAAAGCCTGCGCGCCCTCGCCGAGGCGCATCGCGCATCAAGCGAGATCGAACGCATTCTCGGCGAAACGGCGTCCGAATCGAGCAGGACGCCGGTCGCCACCCAACACTAGGAATTCGACATGAAACTCAAACTGAACAAAAAACAGCTCATTGCCATTGCCCTCGTCCTCGCGGTCGGCGTCGTGCTCGCCGGCTTGATTCTCGGGACGGCCAAATCGCGTCCGGAAGGCGAGGCGCACGGTGGTCACGCGGAAGCGGCCAGCCATGCCGATGCGGAGCATCACGGCAGCGAGGCCAAGGACGGCCATGCGGACGACGAGGCGCACACGGATGCCGAACACCACGGGGCGGAAGCCGGGCCGCGCAAGGGCCCGCACGGCGGCAAGCTCTTCAGCCAGGACGGCTACGGGGTCGAGCTCACCATTTACGAAACGGGCGTGGAGCCGCAATTCCGCGCCTACACCTATCAAAATGGCAAGCCGCTCGACCCCAGGGCGAGCGAGGTCAGCGTCACCCTGGATCGCCTCGGCCGCAAGCCGCAGGTCTTTGCCTTTGCGCCCGAAAAGGACTACCTGAAGGGCGACGCGGTGGTCGAGGAGCCGCATTCGTTCAAGGTGACGATAGACGCGCGCTACGACAACAAGGCCTATCGTTTCGACTACGAGCAGGTCGAGGCCCGGGTCGCCATGAGCGACGAGCAGCTCAGGCAGAACCAGGTCGAGGTGCTGACCGCCGGCCCGGTGCGCATCCGCAATGTCCTGCAACTGATCGGCGAGGTTCGCTTCAACGAGGATCGCACGGTGCACGTGGTGCCGCGGCTTTCTGGCATCGTGCAGTCGGTCGCCGCCAACGCCGGCGACCGGGTGAAGAAGGGGCAGGTGCTCGCGGTGGTGTCCAGCCAGGCGCTGGCCGACCAGCGCGCCGAACTGCTCGCCACGCAAAAGCGCCTCGCCCTGGCGCGCACGACCTTCGAGCGCGAGAAGAAACTCTGGGAGGACAAGATCTCCGCCGAGCAGGACTACCTGCAGGCGCGCACTGCTCTGCAGGAAGCGGAAATCGCGGCCCGGAACGCGCAGCAGAAGCTTGCCTCGCTGGGCAGCCAGAAGGCTGGCGGCGACTTCACCCGCTACGAACTCCGCTCGCCCATCGACGGCGTCGTCGTCGAGAAGCACATCGCACTGGGCGAGGCGGTCAAGGAAGACGCCACCGTCTTCGTCGTCGCGGATCTGTCCACGGTGTGGGCCGAGATGACCGTCTACGCCAAGGACCTGAATGCCGTGAAGGTCGGCCAGAAGGCCACCGTCAAGGCGACGGCCTTCGACTCGACAAGCAGCGGTACGGTGTTCTACGTCGGCTCCCTGGTGGGCGAGCAGACCCGCACGGCCAAGGCGCGCATCGTCCTGCCCAACCCGCAGGGCGTGTGGCGTCCGGGTCTGCCGGTCAACATCGAGCTCGTCGCCGGCGAGGTCGAGGTGCCGGTGGCGGTATCCCAGGAGGCGATCCAGAGCGTGCGCGACTGGACCGTCGTGTTCGGCCGCTACGGCGCGTATTTCGAGGCGCGGCCGGTGGAACTGGGCCGCAGCGACGGCAGATTCGTCGAAGTCGTCGAAGGGCTGAACGCGGGCGAGCAATACGCAGCGAAGAACAGCTTCCTCATCAAGGCCGAGCTGGGCAAGGCCGGCGCCAGCCACGACCACTAGGAGACCGCCATGAAACAGATCATCGCCATCGTGCAGCCGCACCGGCTGGAAGCCGTCGAACAGGCCCTGTACGCCCTGGAGCATCTGCCCGGATTCACGATCTTTCCGGCGCGCGGACACCCGCGCGGGGTGGGTCCGCACCATGCCTACACCGCCACCGAGTGGAACCCGGACGCCCACGACCGGCTGGTTCTGCTGATGTTCTGCGCAGACGAACTGGCGCCGAAGGCCGTTGAGGCCATCCGCGCCGCCGCCCACACGGGCCATCCCGGCGACGGCCTGATCGCGGTTTCCGCCGTGGAAGACGCCGTGCGCATCCGCAGCGGCGAACACGGCGACGCGGCCCTCTAGGAGATACGACATGTTCGAAAAAATCATCCGTTTCGCCATCGAGCAGCGCTGGCTGGTGCTGCTGCTGGTGCTCGGCATGGCCGCGGTCGGCGTGTACAGCTACCAGAAGCTGCCGATCGACGCCGTGCCCGACATCACCAACGTTCAGGTGCAAATCAACACCGCCGCCCCCGGCTATTCCCCGCTGGAGGCCGAGCAGCGCGTCACCTTCCCGATCGAGACCGTCATGGCCGGCCTGCCCGGCCTGCAGCAGACCCGCTCGCTGTCACGCTACGGCCTGTCGCAAGTCACGGTGATCTTCAAGGATGGCACCGGTATCTACTTCGCGCGCCAGCTCGTCAATGAGCGCATCCAGCAGGCCAGGGAGAAGCTGCCGGCCGGCGTGACCCCGGCCCTAGGGCCGATCGCCACCGGGCTCGGCGAGATCTACATGTGGACGGTGGAGGCCAAGGAGGGGGCCATTAAGCCCGACGGCACGCCCTACACCCCCATGGACCTGCGCGAGATCCAGGACTGGATCATCAAGCCGCAATTGCGCAATGTGCCCGGCGTCACCGAGATCAACACCATCGGCGGCTATGCCAAGGAGTTCCAGATCGCGCCTCATCCAGACCGCCTGGTCGCCCACGGCCTGGCGCTGTCCGATCTGGTCGAAGCACTGGAACGCAACAACGCCAACGTCGGCGCGGGCTACATCGAGCGGCGCGGGGAGCAGTACCTGATCCGCGCGCCGGGCCAGGTCGGCAGCCTGGATGACATCGGCAACATCGTGGTCAAAGCGCCCGAGGGCGTGCCGGTGCGCATCCGCGACGTCGCGGACGTGACGCTGGGCAAGGAACTGCGCACCGGCGCCGCCACGGAAAACGGCCGCGAGACGGTGCTGGGCACGGTGTTCATGCTCATGGGCGAGAACAGCCGCACGGTATCGCAGGCGGTGGACGCGAAGATGCGCGAGGTCAACCGGACACTGCCGGCCGGTGTGGTCGCAAAACCCGTCTACGATCGCACGATCCTGGTGGACAAGGCCATCGACACCGTCAAGAAAAATCTGCTCGAGGGCGCGGCCCTGGTGATCGCCATTCTGTTCCTGTTCCTGGGAAACATCCGCGCCGCCGTCATCACCGCGCTGGTGATCCCCCTGTCGATGCTCTTCACCTTCACCGGTATGGTGACCAACAAGGTCAGCGCCAACCTGATGAGCCTGGGGGCACTGGACTTCGGCATCATCATCGACGGAGCGGTGGTGATCGTGGAGAACTGCGTGCGGCGGCTTGCCCATGCGCAGGCCAAGGCGGGCCGACCCCTGACCCGGAACGAACGCTTTCATGAAGTGTTCGCGGCATCCAAAGAAGCGCGCCGGCCGCTCTTGTATGGCCAGCTCATCATCATGGTGGTTTACCTGCCGATCTTCGCCCTCACCGGCGTGGAAGGGAAAATGTTCCATCCGATGGCGTTCACCGTGGTGGCTGCCCTGCTGGGCGCCATGATCCTCTCGGTTACCTTCATCCCCGCCGCCGTGGCGCTGCTGATCGGCGAGAAGGTATCCGAGAAGGAAAACCGCCTGATGACTTGGGCCAGGCGCGGCTACGAGCCGGCGTTCCGGCTCGCCATGGAGAACCAGCCCGTCGTGCTGACGGTGGCGGCCGTGGCGGTGGCGCTCTCCCTGCTGCTCGCCACCCGCATGGGCAGTGAGTTCGTGCCCAGCCTCAACGAGGGCGACATCGCGCTGCATGCCCTGCGCATCCCGGGCACCAGCCTCACCCAGGCGATCGGCATGCAGGCCGAACTGGAGCGGACCATCAAGGCGTTTCCCGAGGTCGACAGGATCTTCGCCAAGATCGGCACGGCGGAGATCGCCACCGACCCCATGCCGCCCAACGTCGCCGACAACTTCGTCATGTTGAAGCCGCAATCCGAATGGCCCGATCCGACGCGCAGCAAGGCCGATCTCGTCCGCGCCATGCAGGAGGCGGTCGGCAAGGTGCCGGGCAACAACTACGAGTTCACCCAGCCGATCCAGATGCGCTTCAACGAGCTGCTCTCCGGCGTACGCAGCGATGTGGCGGTGAAGGTCTTCGGCGACGACATGGAGGTGATGAACGCCACCGCCGGCGAGATCGCGGAGGTGCTGGAAAAGATCCCGGGCGCGGCCGACGTCAAGGTCGAACAGACCACGGGCCTGCCGATGCTGACGCTCGGCATCGATCGGGCGAAAATCGCCCGCCTCGGGCTCAATGTCAGCGACGTGCAGGACGCCCTGGCCATCGCCGTGGGCGGGCGCGAAGCCGGCCAGCTGTTCCAGGGCGACCGGCGCTTCGACATCATCGTGCGCCTGCCGGAGTCCCTGCGCGGCGACCTGGAGGCGATCAGGCAGATCCCGATCCGGTTGCCCGCCGCGAACGCCGGGAGCGAGGCCCCCTATGTGCGGCTCGGCGACGTGGCGAGCCTCGACGTCGCGCCCGGCCCCAACCAGATCAGCCGTGAGAATGGCAAGCGGCGCGTGGTGGTTACCGCCAACGTGCGCGGGCGTGACATCGGGTCCTTCGTCGCCGAGGCGCAAGCAAGACTCGCCGAACAGGTCCAGGTCCCCAGCGGCTACTGGGTCACCTGGGGCGGCACCTTCGAGCAGTTGCAGTCGGCCGCGAAACGCTTGGAAATCGTGGTGCCCGTCGCGCTGTTGCTGATCTTCATGCTGCTGTTCGCGATGTTCAACAACGTGAAGGACGGGCTGCTGGTGTTCACTGGCGTGCCATTCGCCCTGACCGGCGGCATCCTCGCGCTATGGCTGCGCGACATCCCGCTTTCCATCTCGGCGGGCGTGGGCTTCATCGCCCTGTCGGGCGTGGCGGTGCTCAACGGGCTGGTGATGATCGCCTTCATCCGCTCGCTGCGCGAAGAAGGCAGGCCGCTGGACGAAGCCATCCACGAAGGGGCGATGACGCGGTTGCGCCCGGTGCTGATGACCGCCCTGGTGGCCTCCCTCGGGTTCATCCCAATGGCGATCGCCACCGGAACGGGAGCTGAGGTACAGCGCCCGCTCGCCACGGTGGTCATCGGCGGCATCCTGTCATCGACGGCACTGACCCTGCTGGTCCTGCCGATCCTGTATCGGCTGGCCCACCGGAAGGAGGAAGCGGAAGAACCAGCTGTCGGCGCCGGCACCAAGTTGCAGGGCCAACAGTTCTGAGCGGAACGCCCCCGATCGTCAGGCCGGGGGATCAATATATTGAAATGCAAAGGAGCACATCATGGGATTCTTCGAACGGATGCTGGGCAATTTGATGGGCGGCAGATTCGGTAGCCATCACGGTAATTATCAAGGCGGCCATCACGGCGGTTCCAGGCATGGGGGCTACGGGGGTAATCCAGGCTATCCGCAAGACAGCAGCCCGGCAATCACCTGCATCAAGTGCGACAGCGCCAATGCGCGCGATGCGCGCTTCTGCCAGCAATGCGGTGCTTCCCTGTCGGGCGGTAAATGTTCCGGCTGCGGCGCGGAGCTGCCGGCGGGCACCAAGTTTTGCGGCCAATGCGGAACGCCGGTGCGCGGTGCCGGTACCTAGCAGCACTTTACGAGAAATCCCAGTGTTAGGCGTCGCGGCATCGCCTTTTTTGCCGCAATTGAAATTGAGGAGTTAAAAATGACACGTGTAAATAATGTTGATGTACAAAAGGTTCAATCGTTTGAATCTAAAATCAAAAATGATCCTTCTGCCGCCAAAAAAACACAAGTAATTGAAGGTGAATGGATTGTCGAAGAAGGTGATGTTCAGTTCCAATCCATTATCAAATTCGAAGGAGGAGAAACTGTTTTTAAATTAGATAACCCCACGTTTATGGGCGGCGGAGGCAAACTTCCTGGTCCGATGCATTATTGTCTTTATGGACTTGCATCCTGCTATACCGGAACATTTGCAACCATGGCTTCCATGCTTGGGATTCAAATAAAAAAACTTACAACACGTGTTGAAGCTGATGTTGATTTTACACGCGTTTTTGGGTTGGGCGACAATCCTGTTATGGAAGAAGTGCGTGTAACTCTTCATATTGTAAGTGATGCGCCGGAAGAAAAAATTAAAGAAGCGGAAGAGCTTGCGCTGCAGAGATGTCCGGTTGTTTTTACTTTAAGAAATCCGATTAAATTAATTGCTGGTTTAGAAATATCCAAGGGATAGCTTGATTGGCTTGGAAAGCGAACGCCATGCGAGCGGAACGGGCATTCAGACTTACATGGCGATCTCTAATAGGTGCTTGCGCATTCAGTTTGATATCTGTCCACGTGGCCAGTGATCCGATCCGTATCGCGGCGCAAATGGTCTAAAAAATTGGTTCCAAGGAGCGGCATCATGGCTGAAAAACTGAAGCTGGACTTGTCCCTGGTCTTGCCGGATATCCCCGATGAGCGCGACGCCTGCGTGGGGCGGCTGACTAAATTGCTGCAGGCCGAAGGCTTGGAAAAGGTCCACCTCATCAGCGAGGACGGCGGCGCCCGCCTGTGCCTGCACTACGATCCCCAGCGCTTCAGCGTGAGCCGGGTGCGCGAACTGGCGCAGGCGGCCGGAGCGAAGACCGCCGACCGCTTCCACCACGAAAACCTGCGCATCGACGGCATGGACTGCCCCACCTGTGCCGTCGTGATCGAGCACGCCCTGCAACGGACGGACGGCGTGCTGGAAGCCTCGGTCAGCTACGCCGCCGAGCGCCTGCGCCTGGAGTACGACAGCGAGAAGATCGCACGCGCGGCGATCACCCAGCGCATCCAGGCGCTCGGTTATGCCGTGCTGGAAGAAGGCCACGAGGCCGGATGGTTCGCCGAGCATCGCGAGCTGATCTTCAGCGGCGTGTCCGGCCTGCTGTTGCTCATCGGCTGGCTCGCGGGGCTGGCCGGTGCGCCGTATGCGTTTTCGCTCGGCCTGCTGCTGGGCGCCTACGCGGCAGGCGGCTTCTACACCTTGCGCGACGCCTGGCAGAGCGTGAAGAGCCGCCGCTTCGACATCGACACCCTGATGATCGTCGCGGCGGCGGGCGCCGGCGCCCTAGGTGCCTGGGAAGAAGGCGCGCTGCTGCTGTTCCTATTCAGCCTGGGCCATGCGCTGGAGCACCTGGCCATGGACCGCGCGCGCCGAGCCATCGAGGCGCTGGCGGAACTCGCACCCAAGACCGCCTTGGTGCAGCGCGACGGCGCGGAGATCGAAGTGCGGGTGGAGGAGCTGCTGCGCGGCGACCGGGTGATCGTCAAGCCCGGCAGCCGCATCCCCGCCGATGGAAGGGTGGTCTCGGGCGAGTCGGCGGTGGATCAGGCCCCGCTCACCGGCGAATCGATGCCGGTGGACAAACGGCTGGATGATCCGGTATTCGCCGGCACGGTCAACGGCGAGGGCGCGCTGACCATCGAAGTGACCAAGCTCGCACGCGAGAGCACGCTCGCGCGTATGGTGGAGATGGTGGCCGAGGCGCAGACGCAGAAGTCCCCCACCCAGCGCTTCACCGACCGCTTCGAGCGCATCTTCGTGCCGGGGGTGTTGATCGGCGCGGGCCTGCTCATCGTGCTGCCGCCGCTGTTTGGCTTTCCCTTCGCCGAATCCTTCTACCGCGCCATGGCGGTGCTGGTGGCGGCCTCGCCCTGCGCGCTCGCCATCGCCACCCCGTCGGCGGTGCTGTCGGGCATCGCCCGCGCCGCGCGCGGCGGCGTGCTGATCAAGGGCGGCGCCCATCTGGAAAACCTCGGCACGCTCACCGCCATCGCCTTCGACAAGACCGGCACCTTGACCGTGGGCAAACCCCAGGTGACCGATGTCGTTGCGGTCAGCGGGAGCGAGGACGACCTGCTCAAGCTCGCCGCCGCCGTGGAAAGCCGCAGCGCCCATCCCTTGGCGCAGGCGGTGGTGGTGGAAGTGAAGCGGCGCGGCCTGACCTGGAACGAGGCCGGGGAAGTCGAAGCCGTGACCGGAAAAGGCCTGCGCGCCAAATTCGACGGGAAGAAGATCGCCATCGGCAACGCCAGGCTGTTCGAGGGCGAAGCCATTCCCGATGTAGTTCGACAGCATGCCGATCGGCTGCAAGCGGAAGGCAAGACCATCATGCTGATCCAGGCCGACGGACAATTCCTCGGCGTCATCGCTTTGGCCGACACGCCGCGCGGCGGCGTGCGCGAGGTGCTGGCGCGCCTGCACCGGATCGGCATCCGCAAGACCATCATGCTCACCGGCGACAACGAACGCGTGGGCCGCGCCATCGCCGACGCGGTCGGCCTGGACGAGGTGAAAGCCGGTCTGCTGCCGCAGGACAAGGTTACGGCCATGGAGGAATTGGCGCAACGCTACGGCCAGGCGGCCATGGTCGGCGACGGCGTCAACGACGCCCCGGCGATGGCGCGCGCCACGGTCGGCATCGCCATGGGCGGCGCCGGCACCGACGTGGCGCTGGAAACCGCCGACGTGGCGCTGATGGCCGACGATCTCTCCAAGCTGCCCTTTGCCGTGGCCTTGAGCCGTGCATCGAGGCGCATCATTCGGCAGAACTTATGGGTGTCGCTGGGCGTGGTGGCCTTGCTGATTCCCGCCACGCTCTTCGGCTGGGCGGGGATCGGCGTGGCGGTGGCGATCCATGAAGGCTCGACCATCGTGGTGGTGGTGAATGCGCTGCGCTTGCTGGCCTATCGCGGCGAGTCGGCCGTGCCCGAGAAATCGTAGTTCGCACATGAGGAAACCCGTGACATCGATGCGTTTCATGCACGCCGGCATCTCCCAGGCATTGCTCGCTGCCGTGTTGTTCGGGGCGAGCACGCCGCTGGCGAAGGCGCTGGTGGGCGCGACTTCGCCCCTGATCCTCGCGGGTCTGCTCTATCTCGGCAGCGGCCTGGGCCTCATCGCCTGGCGCGCCCTGCGGCGAAATTCCGCGTCAGAGGCACCGCCCGAAGCACCCTTGGCGCGCCCGGACCTGCCCTGGCTCGCGGGCGCGGTGGTCGTCGGCGGGGTGATCGGTCCGGCCCTGCTCATGTGGGGCCTGATCTCTGTGCAAGGCGCGACCGCCTCGCTGTTGCTCAACCTGGAGGGCGTGTTCACGGCGCTCATCGCCTGGTTCGTGTTCCGCGAGAACTTCGACGCGCGGATCGCGCTGGGCATGGGGCTGATCGTGGCCGCGGGCGCGCTGCTGTCATGGGATGGATCGGCCAGCGTAGCGCTCCCCCTGGGCGCCTTGGCAGTGATCGGCGCGTGCCTGTGCTGGGCAATAGACAACAATCTGACCCGCAAGGTGGCGGCGGGCGACGCCGTGCAAATCGCCGCCATCAAGGGTCTCGCCGCCGGGAGCACCAACCTGGTGCTGGGCATCCTCTTGGCAGGAACTTTGCCACCTCTCGTGCACGCCGCCGGGGCGCTCGTGCTCGGTTTCTTCGGCTACGGCGTGAGCCTGGTGTTGTTCGTCCTGGCGCTGCGCCACCTCGGCACGGCGCGCACCGGCGCCTATTTTTCCGTCGCGCCGTTCGCCGGCGCGCTGATCGCCATGCTGTTTTTCGGGGAGCGCCCCGGACCCTGGTTCTGGACGGCGGCGGGCCTGATGGCTGCCGGGGTCTGGCTGCATCTCACCGAACGCCATGCGCATGAACACACCCACGAGCCGCTGCGTCACGCGCACCGGCACGTGCATGACGCACACCACCCGCATGCGCATGATTTCGAATGGGACGGCATCGAGCCCCATGCCCATGAGCATGTCCATGCGCCGATCACGCATGCGCATCCGCATTATCCCGACCTGCATCACCGGCATAGACACTGATGTCGGCTTTCTCAATGCGCTCCCGCTGTTCCTCCCACAACAACGGCGTCCCCGACGCCAGATCGAACAGCGTCACCTCCGGTGGCAGGGTCTCGTCGAGGATGGCGGCGACGATGTCCGGCGCCAGGGTGGTGAGGTTCACCATCCGGCTCACATAGGCCCGATCCATCCTCTCGCGCTCGGCCACCTCGGATAGCGTGCGCGCCTCGCCGGACTCCACCATCGCCAGCCAACGGTGGCCGCGGGCGAGCGCGAGCTGGATCGGCGTCGGCGTGTCGTCCCAGGGACGGGGCTGAACAGCGCTGCCGTCCGGAAGGGCCACAGCCTTGCGGCTGCCGCGGCGCTTGATCCGGATCGGCACGGTGACGGTAAGGCTGCCGTCGCTCGCGGTGATCACCTCTGGCAGGCCGGTCTTGTCGATCAAGATTTCATTCATGCCACCGCCTCCTCAAGGGTTTCCGGGGTGGGCTCGGGGCGCAGCTCTAGGGCGAGCACCTCGATGCCGTTGGGCCGGAACCGCACCTCGATGTCGTTCGGCGAGACGATCACCTTGTCGATGAGGAGCCGCACGATGCGCTGCTGCTCGGCCGGAAAGAGCTGATCCCAGATCGCATCCAGCCGGGTCACGGCCACCGTGACCTGGGCCTCGTCCAGGGAGGGATCGAGCCGGGTGGCACGCTCGGCCACCCCGGCGACCATGTCCGGTGCGCGCAGCACCCGGCGCATCTGCTCCAGCACGGCGGCCTCCAGCTCACCGGCCGGCAAGCGCGGCAGCCCGGAGGCGCCGGCGTGCTCCTTGTTCTCCCGAGTCGGCAGGTAGTAGCGGTAGATACGTCCGTTCTTCTTGCGCGTGGACCAGGGCGTGAGCGCCCGTCCATCGATTCCCACGACGATCCCCTTGAGCAGGAACGGCACCCGGGCGCGGGTGTTATTGCCTCGCACACGCGAGTTCTGCGCGAGGATCGCCTGGACGGCGTCCCACAGTTTGCGTTCGACGATGGTCGGATGCTCGCCGGCATACCACTGATCGCGGTGGCGTATCTCGCCCAGGTAGACCCGGTTGTTGAGGATCTTGTAGACGAGGCTCTTGTCGATGAGCTTACCCTCGCGCACCCGCCCGTCCTGGGTGGTCCAGGCCTTGGAGGTCACGCCGTCGAGGCGCAGCTCCTTCACGAGCAGGGTCGACGAGCCGAGTTCGACGAAACGCTGGAAGATGTGGCGGACGATCTTGGCCTCGCGCTCGTTGGGCACCAGCCTCCGGTTCTCGACGTCGTAGCCGAGCGGCGGCACGCCGCCCATCCACATGCCCTTGCGCTTGCTGGCGGCGATCTTGTCGCGGATGCGCTCTCCCGTCACCTCGCGCTCGAACTGGGCGAAGGACAGCAGGATGTTGAGCATCAACCGCCCCATCGAGGTGGTGGTGTTGAACTGCTGGGTGACCGAGACGAAGGAGACGCCGTGCCGCTCGAAGACGTCGATCATGCGCGAGAAGTCGGTCAGCGATCGCGTCAGGCGGTCGATCTTGTAGACCACCACGATGTCGACCTTGCCGGCCTCGATGTCGGCGAGCAGCCGCTTGAGCGCCGGCCGGTCCATGTTGCCGCCCGAGTAGGCCGGATCGTCGTAGTCGTCGGCCACCGGAATCCAGCCCTCGGCGCGCTGGCTGGCGATGTAGGCGTGGCCGGCGTCGCGCTGGGCATCGATGGAGTTGTATTCCTGGTCGAGCCCCTCCTCGGTGGACTTGCGGGTGTAGACGGCGCAGCGCAGGCGGCGCTTCAGGGCTTCGCTCATCGCCGGCCTCCCTGCTTCTTCGGATGCTTCTGCTTGGCCGGCGCCTTCACGCCGAAGAAGAGCGGCCCGGACCACCGTGTGCCGGTGATCTCGCGGGCGATCATGGAGAGGCTCGGGTAGCGCCTGCCCTCGAACTCGTACTGTCCGTCCTGGGCGACCGTCACCCGGTGCTCGATCCCCTGGTACTCGCGGGTGAGTACGGTGCCGGGCATCAGGCGGATGTCGCGGTCGAGCTTGCGCACCTTGCCGGTCTCCATCAGGGCCTTGATGCGCCGCTTGTTGCGCTCTAGCAGGTTGGGATCGACCTTGCGGAACTCGATCTCCTGCAGCTTGTAGGCGATCCGCCGCTCCATGAACTGACGATTGGGCGTTGGATTGTCGCTACCGAAGAGTTCTCGCCAAAGCGCCCGCATTTCCTCTATCGAGAGATCCGGGAGCCCGGCGATCCGGGCGACGACGCTCGGCGGGGTGGGTGGGACGGTGCTTGCCTTCATGGAGCCTCCTCCAAAGTGTTGTTGACGGGGTGGCTATGAAGGCGCTGGTGGCCGGAGAAGCCAAGCTCAAACTCGCTCTCCGCGCAGGGGCCTACGGACTGAGCGAACACGTCGTCGCGCAGGCGCAGCAGGCCGTGCGCCAGCAAGGACGCGACCTCTTGCCGGCGCTGCTCGGGCGTCATCCGCTCGGGTGGTAGGTGGTTGATCGTGCACATCGGTATCGGTCCTGAACATCCAACTCGCTTGATGACGAGATTGTCCGGTCTGGCCGCTACCGAGGCCATCAGGGAGTTTCGGGCCAGTGCGAACCGATGGGGGCTGCCGCCAAGGAGGCCACGGGATCGGGTCTCGCCAGGCAGCCGTTGTTTACAAAATTAGACTGAACACGTACACTGTAAACAAACGAGGATACCCCCATGTTCGGCGAAAGATTGAAACTGGCCCGCAAGCGCTCCGGCCTGTCCCTGCGGGGACTGGCCGACGCCATCGACCATGCGGTCAGCGCCCAGGCGATCGGCCGCTATGAGCGCGACGAGATGCTGCCGGGGTCGGCGACCGCCCTGAAGCTCGCCAAGGCGCTCGGCGTTCCCCTGAGCTACCTCTTCAGCCCCTCGGAGATCCGCCTCGAGGGGGTGGAGTTTCGCAAGACCGCCGCGACCCGGGCCCAGGAGCGCGCCATGGTGGAAGCCGCCGTCCTGGACAGCCTCGACCGCTACCTGCTCGTCGAGGACTTGCTGGAGATCGGCAGCCATGTGTGGGACAAGCCCGAAGGGGCCCCCTTCGAGGTCGCCGACCTCAATGACGCGGAGACCGCCGCCGAGAGCGTCCGTCAGGCCTGGAACCTGGGTGGCGACGCGATCCCCAACGTGACCGAGCTGCTCGAAGAGCACGGCATCAAGGTGCTCAAGCTCGACTTCCCGCTCTCGGTCGACGGGCTGACTTGCCGGGTGGCCCGGCCGGACAAGGAGAAGGTTCCGGTCATCGTCGGCTCGGTGGCGAAATCGGTGGAGCGCCGCCGCTTCACCCTGGCCCACGAACTCGGCCATATGGTCATGGCGATCGAAGGTGACTTGGACGAGGAGAAGGCGTGCCAGCGCTTCGCCAGCGCCCTGCTGATGCCGCGAGAGGACCTGCTGTTCGAGGTCGGCCAGCGCCGCCACGCCTTCGGCTACGCCGAGATCGTCGAGATCAAGCGCATGTACGGCGTCAGCGCCGCCGCCCTGATCGTCCGGCTGCGCGACCTCGGCGTCATCACCGAGGGCACCCTGCAGACCGTGTTTCGCGGCATCGGCCGCACCTGGCGCAAGGCCGAGCCCGAGCCGCTCCCGGAGAACGAGGAACCCCGGCGCTTCCAGCGCCTGGTGCTCCGCGCCCTGGCAGAGGACGTCATCTCGCTCCCCAAGGCCGCAGAACTGCTGCGCAAGAGCACGGGCGAGGTGAACCGGATCATGTCGGGGCCCGCGGGGTGATCCATCGTGCGGGTACTGGTGAGCGATGCCTCGATACTGATTGAGCTGGCGAAATGGTCCCTCCTCGAGGCGCTCTTCAAGCTGCCGTTCGAGTTTGCGGTACCCGACGCCCTGTACGAGGACGAGCTCATCGATCTCGGTGAGGTCGACCGGGAGCAGCTCAAGGGATTGGGTCTGCGGGTCGAGTCCCTGGATGCGGAGGGCATGGCCCGGGCCGTCACTTATCAGACGGCCCGGCCCAAGCTCACCCTCCACGACTGCCTTGCCGTCACCCTGGCCGTGACGAACGACTGGCCGTTGCTGACGGGCGACAAGCGCATGCGTGCCCTCGCCGACGAAGAGCAACTCGAGGTGCACGGCGTCTTGTGGGTCATCGACCGGTTTGCCGAGTACCGCATCGTGCGCAAGCCCACGCTCGCGAAGGCGCTGCGCGGCATGCTGGACGATCCGCGAACACGGTTGCCGCACGCCGAGATCCGCCGCCGCCTCGAAGTGCTCATCGGCAAGACGGGTGGTTGAACACCAAGGGGCGCGCCGGTTGCGGTACTACGGGATCCCCGCTCGATGGATTTGCTTGGAACAAGAAGAAGGAAGGACATGAAGAACGACAGCCCGCATCTCACCCGCCTCGTGCAGCGTACGCCGGTCGACCTGCTGCGCCAGTTCCTGGCCAAGCCTGGCAGTGCACTCAGTGACGCGGCCCTTTGGGCCGAGGACGCCAAGCAGACCAGGGCCGCCCTGAAGCAGGCGATCCCCACCCTCCCGGATGCGGAACGCACCGAACTCAACCGTCTTTGCGAGCGGATCGACCGGATGACCGACGAAGCGGGCGTCGAGGCGATCAATCAGGTCCGCGAGCAGATCTTCGACATCGATGCATTCGACAGCCTGCATGACCAGTATGCGCGCAGCCTCTGGCTCTACATGCACGAACCGGCCAACTTCCACCGCGCGGAGGACGCCCGCTACGCCGACGAGTATCGCGGCTCAGGTCGAATCTACAGCGCATTCAAGGGGCCGTCGAAGGTAAAGGTGGATCTCACCGATGAGCGGCGACAGGCCTTGCAGGACAACCTCGCCAAGCTCTTCCGGACCGCAGATCCTATCCTGCTGGACCATTTCGTACGCCCGCGCAGTGACCTCGAGCACGACGAGGACGTGGAACTGCACCAGTTCAGCATCCAGCACAACGGCGACCGCCAGAGCGTCGAGACCATCCAGAAGGACGGCGATATCGGCCTCGTCTACTTCTGCCCCGCCAACTCGGTCAAGATCACCTATGAACCGGCGAACGGCGTCGTCGAGGTCTTCGCCCGCGACCGCAACCTCCGGCCCGAGGTATTCAAGCTGTTCGCCAAGCATGCACTCGGGCGCGAGGTGGAACCCGAGGCTGTGCCCCTGCGCAATTACGACGTCAGCAGCTTGGCGACTGAGCGATACTTTCCGGTCGTCGATCCGGAGATCGCCTCGGTTCGGGTCACCCAGCTGCGGTTGAGGGTGGGCGCCAAGGGTGGTGCCCTCGTGCTGAAGGTGGGCGATCGGGACCCGCGCACGATCTACGGGCTCGCCGCGGAGATCTTCGGCGACAACAACCCGCTGGAGCAGGCCTATCAACTCGATCAGGCGCGCATCGTGATCAAGTTCCACAGGCTCGCCGGCCAGCGTCGCGCCAAGTCGCTCGTGATCGCCATCACGACGCCCAACGGCTGCAACATCAAGAGCCACACCGACAGGGATCGGCAGTTGGCGGAGAAGTACATTCGCCTGTGGGGGCTGGTCGAATCGGACGAGGATGACGGCGGTGCCGAGCCTGAAAGCGCTCCAGAGCTTACTGCGGCTGTATGAGCTTCCGGAGGCGGAGTTCACTCAACTCCACCTTCGGCAGATCCCGGAATCACGATCACTGATCGCGGCCGGAGCACTTCGCGAGTCTCCCTTCCCTGATTCCATCCTCGTCCCCTATCACGACGAGGAAGTCTCCGTGGACATCGAGCCGTACCCTGACCGCTCCGGGGTCTGGCGCTACACCTGCCCAGAAACGGGACGGCGCTTGACCGTGTCCGCTGCGGAAATCCGGACCTACACCCCCGATTGTGCGTGGCTCGTGCAGAACCTCGCCTTCCAGCTCTCTCCCAGCCTTCAACCCGATCCGGAGGCGCTCATCTCGGGTGTCCTGTGGCACGCCGGGGCCCACACCATCGGCGAGCGCGTCGTCGATGTGCTGATGGCACGCCGCGTCGATGCCAACCTCGCTACGGTGGTCGGCTTTCTGCAGACACGCACCTTTCGGCAACCGACACTCATCCTTACCACCGGCCGGTCGCGCCGACCGATCCAGACCAACGTCGGTCGCTTCATTCCACTGGCACTGGCCGACTGCCTTCACGATCAGAGTGGTGAGGCCCGACTCGATACCGATTACCTCGCCCACGCCATCGGGCTACCACGCGAGGCCCTGGTCACGGCTGATCAGGTTAACTTCGATCCAGCCTCCGGCAAGCTGCGCCTGCCCGGAAAACCGGAGACCCAGTTCACGGGCGACCAACAGATCGCGGTGGTCTATGAGCTTTATCTGGCCTGGCAGCGCGGCTCGCCAGACGTGAAGGCCGCGGAACTCCTGAAGAAGGCCAACACCTCGACGCCGAGCATCCCTCAACTGTTTTCCGGCAAGAAAGACTGGCGGGTCTACATCGCCAATCCGAAGAAGGGTTGGTATCGCCTCGCCGTCTGATCACTCCTGACATCCCCTGATATTCACCCCCAAGTCGCCCTGATATAGGGGCGCGCACGATTCGCTTCGTTCCGCAACAACACGAAGGAGCGAATCGTGAGTATCAAACACCTCAACCAACGCCAACTGGCCGACCGTTGGGGCGTCAGCGAAGCCACCCTGGAACGCTGGCGCTCCGAAGGAATCGGGCCGGTTTTTCTCAAGATCCAGGGGCGCGTGCTCTACCGCGTCGAGGACGTCGAGTCCTACGAGGCGGAGTGCCTGCGCAAGAGCACCTCCGAGCGCGTCGGCGCGGGAGGTGTGGCATGAGCCGCCTCACCCCCGATCAGGTTCTCGCCACGCCTGCCGGCGAGCTCGCCGCGCTGCAAAGCGATGCGCTGTTCCGGCTCAAGAACGACGCCGCCGATCTGCTCTCGGCCGCCAAGGCCATCGTCGATCACCTCGAACGCGCGCTGGATCTGAAGTACGCCGACCGCGCGCACACCCTGCGTCTGGCCGCCGGCAAGGATACCGGCGTCATCCACTTCGACGACGGCCGCGTGCGCGTCACCGCCGACCTCCCCAAGCGGGTCGAGTGGGATCAGCAGCGCCTTGCCGAGATCGTGCGCCGCATCGCCGAGGGCGGCGAGGACCCGGCCGAGTACGTCGAGACCGCTTACCGCGTCTCCGAGACCAAGTTCAACGCCTGGCCGGAGTCGCTGAAGAGCGCCTTCGCCCCCGCCCGCACGCTCAAGACCGGCAAGC
>JBFMAX010000026.1 GCA_040755395.1 Nitrospirota bacterium | reverse complement strand
AGGAGCCTGTCCGACATTGCCGTTCGTGACGAGGCGAAGGAGGTGCCGGCAGATGCAAGGCCGCAGGCCGCGAAAAACCGGAGGCGTATTCGCTGGAATACGTTGAGGATTTTTCGGGGCCGAGAACAAAGCAGATGCCGGTGAATCGTTCGCCGCAGTAGAAAGGTCAATGTCGGACAGGCTCCTAGGATGAGGATGAATGCAAAGAAAGGGATCGTGTATGAAGGCGCTGATTACGGGTATCACCGGCCAGGATGGGAGTTATCTCGCCGAATTTCTCCTCGCCAAAGGCTATGAGGTCTACGGCATCATTCGGCGGTCCAGTTCGTTTAACACGGGGCGGATCGATTCCATCTATCAGGACCCGCACGTGCCCGATTCTCGCCTTCGTTTGGTCTATGGCGATCTCAATGATGCAAGCTCGTTGAACCGGATTCTACGGACGATCCGGCCCGATGAGATCTATAACCTCGGCGCGCAGAGTCATGTGCGGGTCAGTTTTGATATTCCCGAATATACCGCCGAGGTGACGGGAGTAGGCACTGTCCGGCTCTTGGAAGCCGTCAGGGAATCCGGGTTGACTCCGAAGTTCTATCAGGCTTCCTCCAGCGAGATGTTCGGAAAGGTTCAGGAGATTCCACAGAAAGAGACGACGCCCTTCTATCCCAGAAGTCCCTATGGTGCCGCGAAGGTATATGCCTACTGGATCACCGTCAATTATCGTGAGGCGTATAATTTGTTTGCGTGCAACGGCATTCTGTTCAATCATGAGTCCCCGCGGCGGGGGGAGACCTTCGTCAGTCGGAAGATCACCAAGGCTGCGGCCAGAATTAAACTCGGCTTACAGAGCGAGCTGTATCTCGGCAATTTGGACGCGAAGCGCGACTGGGGCTACGCAGGCGATTATGTGGAAGCAATGTGGCTGATGCTGCAACAGGATCAGCCAGATGACTACGTGGTCGCCACGGGCGAGACTCACACCGTGCGCGAATTGCTGGATTTAGCTTTTGGACATCTGAAACTGAATTGGAAGAAGTATGTCAAGATTGATCCCAAGTATTACCGTCCGACCGAGGTGGAGATATTGATCGGTGATGCGAGCAAAGCAGGAAAGAAGTTGGGATGGAAACCCAAGGTATCTTTCAGCGAGCTGGTGGTCATGATGGTGGAGGCCGATCTTGAGGTGGAACGTCTGAAGCTTGAAGGCACGCAAGGGAACATATCCAACGGGTGAAAGAAAGTCGTGGGCTTCTGGACCGATAAACGAGTCGTTGTCACAGGCGGCGCCGGTTTTCTTGGCTCCTTTGTGGTGGAAAAGCTTCGACTGCGCGGATGCCGAGCAGTCGTTGTTCCTCGAAGCCGGCAGTACGACTTGGTCGAAATGGAAGCTGTTCAGCGTCTCTATCGGGATGCAAGGCCGGATATGGTCATTCATTTGGCGGCTCGAGTCGGAGGCATTGGAGCCAATCTGAAGAATCCAGGCAAATTTTTCTACGACAATCTGATGATGGGCGCACAGCTCATAGAAGTCGGACGACGGGTGGGACTTGAGAAGTTCGTCGCAGTTGCGACGATCTGTTCCTATCCGAAGCTCACTCCGGTTCCCTTTAAAGAAGAAGATCTCTGGAACGGATATCCAGAATCGACAAACGCCCCCTATGGCTTAGCCAAAAAAATGCTGCTCGTCCAGTCCCAGGCCTACCGCCAGCAATACGGGTTCAATTCGATCGTGCTGTTTCCGGTGAATCTTTATGGACCACGCGACAACTTCGATCTGGAGACTTCGCATGTCATCCCAGCGCTGATCCGCAAATGCGTTGACGCGATGCGCCGGGCGGCTTCAAACCTCTCGCCCCAAACGTTGACCGTCTGGGGGACCGGCTCGCCCACGCGAGAATTTCTTTATGTCGAAGACGCGGCGGAAGGGATTCTCCTGGCGGCCGAGCGATACAACCAAAGCGATCCGGTGAATCTTGGCGCGGGATTTGAAATTTCGATCCGTGAACTGGTAGAGCGAATTACCACGTTGAGCGGATTCACAGGCGAAGTGATCTGGGATTCTTCGAAGCCAGATGGCCAGCCTCGTCGCTGTCTCGATGTCAGTAAGGCGGAAAAGCTGTTCGGGTTTCGGGCGATGACCCCGCTCGACGTCGGGTTAAAGAGAACGATTGACTGGTACAAATCCTTTCTCAGGTAACCGCGTTCATCCTCTAGTTGCGACATTCATGCTCTATGAATAATTTCCCGGTCTTCAGTCGGCCGGCACATTCTGCTTGACACATCCAGCCTCCTGTGTTCAAATTCTGAACGCATTCCTTCACACCCTCTCGCCGCTGAATGGACATACAAGGCCAACGCGACCTTGTCTTGCTGACCGAAGTCGCGCGAGACGCGGAAGTGACGCAGCGGTCGCTGGCGACCAAACTCGGTGTCGCCCTCGGCCTGACCAATCTCTATCTCAAGCGCCTGGCGCGCAAAGGCTATATCAAGATCACCACCATCCCCAAACATCGCATCCGGTATTTGCTGACTCCTCGCGGGATTGCTGAGAAATCTCGCCTCACGTACCAATACATGCAGTATTCCCTGTCGTATTACCGGGAGATGCGGCATCGGTTGAAAGAGACGCTGGCCGGATTGTCGCAGGCCGAGGTGAAACGAGTGGCGATTTGCGGAACGGGAGAATTGGCCGAACTGGCCTATCTCTCTCTGATGGAGATGAATCTGACGCTGGTAGGCTTCGTCGATGGACGGGACACGCGCACGTTTTTATCGTATCCGGTCTGGCCGATCGAATCACTGAGCGAATGGGAATTTGACGCGCTTTTGATCGCCGACCTGGAAAACGCCAAAAAAATCCAGGCCAAGCTGGTGCGGCAAGGGATTCCGAAGGAGAAGATTCTCGGAGTTGGTCCCCACGGCTGACAATGTGATCCACGCTCGTGCCACGAAACAAACCAGACAGACCGGCTAGACCAGACAGATCAGACAGACCCATGACCTCAGCGATCGCCCCCGACCCCATCCTCGACGAGTTCTTGGAAAGAATCGCGCCCGTCCGCCCGCAGATTAAGCGGATCGTGCTGTTCGGGTCGCGAGCAAGGGGAACCCATCGACCGGACTCGGATTACGATCTGCTCCTGGTCGTATCGCGAAAGGATGATGCGCTGCTCGATGTCCTCTACGAAGCGGTGATGGACGTTCTGTTGGAGCACGGGCGCTTAGTGTCGTTGAAAGTGTTTCCGGAGCAGGAATTTGCCAGGCTGCAAGCGTTGCAGACCCCGTTCATGGAGCATGTGAATCGGGAGGGCGTCCTCGTTGGATAAGGCCCAACAAGAGTTAATCCGTGGCTATCTTGCCAAAGCGCGCGAGAAATCCAGGGTGGCCCGCGATCTCTGTGCCAAGGGAGAGTGGGACGACGCGATTTCCCGTGCGTACTATGCGGCGTACCACGCCGCTCAGGCGGCCCTCTTGACCGAAGGGCAACGCGCCGACACCCATAAGGGAGTCGTCACGCTGTTCGGCTTGTTGCTGGTGAAAACGGGGAAACTGGACAAGAAGTGGGGCAAGTTGTTGAGCAATCTGAAGGACGACCGCGAAGCCGGCGACTACGACGCTTTATCGTACTTGGACGAAGACACGGCGCGCCGCGCTGTTCGGGAAGCAGACGAGTTTGTCGCGGCCATCGAGCGCTATGTGAGCGGGGCGCTCCAGTAAGACGCTGGGCGTCTCCGCTGTAGCAGATTAGAGGGGTTTCCAGAAGGCCGGTTGACCGGCTGCACCCGGCGGCTCCGAGGGGTGATGTTCTGGAGACCATGCGTTCACGCAGGCTCTGACCGACAGGCCAGGCGGAGCCTGTAAGTGAGAGGGCGGAGCTGTCTCCGACGGTCGCGCGAGTAGCGCGACTGGCGGGACAGGCGCGAAGGGCAATACGGCATCGGTGGATTAATCAAGACTCTCAAAAAGAACCGGGGGGGACTTGCATGCCTCAACGGCACGTTGATCTCGCTTGTCGCGCCTTTCACGCCTTTCGCGCGCGGGGCTGCAGATGAACGAGTTCATCTGCGAGCCCCGTTGGTACGCCCTCCGCACCAAGTCCCGGCACGAGAAGCTCGTGCGCGACCGGCTGGCCGGCCAGGGGTTGGAGCCGCTGCTGCCGACCGTCAAGCGGGTGAGCCAGTGGAAGGATCGGAAAAAGGAGATCGAGGTCCCGCTGTTCTCCGGATATTGCTTCGTACGGTTCTCGCTGCGGGAAAAACTGCCGGTGCTCAGGGTGGCGGGCGTGGTCGACGTGGTGGGCAGCGGGAACAGACCGGAACCGATCCCGGAAGAAGAGATCGAGTCCCTCAGGACGCTGATGACCAGCGTGCTGCCGTACGATGCGCATCCCTACCTTCGGGAAGGCATGGCGGTAGAGGTGATCCGGGGGCCGCTGCAAGGCGTCAAGGGCATCCTGTTACGGAAAGACCGGCGCCATCGGCTCGTGATCGGCGTCCGCCTGATCCAGCAAGCCGCCGCGGTCGAGATCGACGTGAACGATGTGGCGCCGGTGTAAGACCGTGCGGGAAGGGATATCCATCAACGCGATGACTCCGCGCCTGACACGATTCCTTGAAGAAGTGCGGCAGGATGAAGCTGTCCTCGCTGTGATCTTGTTCGGTAGCCGGGCGCGGGGCGAGCACACGCCGGCCTCGGATACCGATCTCTGCCTGGTTCTCCCGTTCGGAAAAGATGCCGCAGGCGATCAGGTGACCATCCGAATGCGTTACCTGAAAGACGCCGACCTCGATCTCCGCATTTTTCAGCAACTGCCGCTCTATGTTCGACGGCGGGTGCTCAAGGAAGGCGTGGTGCTGTTTTGCAGAGACCTGGACGCGCTGTACGCGATGGCCTATCGGACCGCTCAGGCGTTTGAAGATTTCAAACTAATCTATCGGCAATACTTGGAACAGGTTGCTCATGCTGGATCGTGAGCGGATTCTTGCCAAGCTCGATGAGTTGGAGGGCTATGTCGGAGAGCTTCGCCAAATAGTCCCGGCAAGCTTTGCGGAATATATGGACAAGCAGGAAAAAAGCGGGCCTGTGAGCGACTCCTCCAATTGTCGATCCAATGCATGATGGACGTTTGTGCGCTGTTTGTCTCCGGACTGCGACTGGGCCTACCGGCAGAGGAAGACGACGTCTTTGAGAAATTAGAGCGTGCCAAAATCATTTCTCCGACTCTCTCGGGTGTGCTCAAGACCATGAAGGGCTTCAGGAATATCCTGGTGCGCGAGTATGGAGGGATCGATCATGCCATCGTGTACAAGGTGGCCACCACCAGGATCGAAGACTTGGAAGCCTTCAGGGCCAGGATGGTTCAGGCTCTTCAGGAAAAAGAGGTGTAGAGTCAGCGGCAGCGCGGCGGCTGATCCGCCGTTCGTATCCGGAAGGGAAAAACCCTGCACCCGCGACCACGCACGATAGCTGTCGAGCACAAAGACCGGCTGGTCCGACAACTCAAGGATCTCCTGCAGGGCAGATCCGAAATTCTGTTTGCCGTGCTCCACGGATCCTTTCTTGCCGAAGGCCCATTCCGTGATGTGGATGTGGCCCTGTACGTCGATCCCGGGAGAATCGGAAATGCGACATTTCGCGAGTATGAGAGTGACCTGGCGGTCCGATTCGGCGAGGCCGTTGGTTTGCCGGTCGATGCGCGCGTGCTCAACGATGCGCCCCTCGCCTTTCGGTATCACGCTCTGAAGGGGGAAGCGTTGCTGGTTAGGGCGGCGGATCTCCTGGATGAATTTCGCGCGAGAACCTGGGATGACTACTGCGATTTCGCGCCGTTTGCCAGGCAATATTTGCGCGAGGCCATCGGTGAGTGAGGTCAATCTCGACCGCCTTCGCGACCTCGCCGGCCATCTACGGAACGCCTGCCGCCAACTTCAAGAGCTCGGCAAACAAGATGCATCAGCCTTCCTCTCCGATGCCAAGGCCGTCAACAGCGCCAAATATCTCTTGATCGTCGCGACGGAAGCTGCGCTCGATATCTGCAATCACCTGGCGGCCAAGAAAGGGGGCCGAAGCCCGGAAGACTATGCCGACTGCATGACGGTCCTCGGCGAGTTGGGCGTACTGGAGCCTGACCTGAAGATGAGAATGAGCAAGATGGCGAGATTCCGCAATCTGCTCGTGCATCTCTACTGGAAAGTGGATGACCGAGAAGTGTATCGGGTGATCACAGAGCACCTTGGGGATTTCGACGAATACCTCAAGGCGGTGGGACAGTTCGTCAAATCTGCGCTGTGTTGACTGACTGTCCAGGACTGCTCGTGTCGATCTACACGGTCCTGATGTCCCCGGTGTTAAGGCGAGGAAGCAGCGGAACAGACCGGTGGTCGTAGGCAGGAGGTCTGCTTGCCCGTTGGATTTCGCGACCGGCTTTGCCAGAAAGGCTCATGACCAACAGATTCCAACAACTGCCCCAAGATGCACAAGAACGGATCTAGATGGCCCCTAAGCGTGTAGCCGGTACGCCGGTCTCGCGGCACTGTGGTTGTTTGGATCCTTTGCCAAGGGAGCAGCGACTTCCATTAGCGAGGAAGTGTGGCGGGTGATCCGTGAGAATCTGCAGGATTTTGAGCTCTACCTGCGTACATTCGGCCGCTATCTGAAAGCGGAGCTGTGGTCCGGCATGATTTTGGTTCGCAAGGAGAAGGCCCATCGGCTCGCGATCGGCGTCCGCCTGATCCAACAAGCCGCCGCGGTCGAGATCGACGTAAGAGATGTCGTGTCAGTCTGAGCGCCTTCACGAATCTTGAAGCACGATTTCGGTGGGGGAAATCCGTTCGATCGCCAAAGTCGATGACCGTGAGGGATTCCGGGTTATACGCAGAGTTTATCTTAGCTGCGTATAATGACTCAGCCGCCGCAGAGAGCACAGATGGGATGATGGAGAAACTCCCGCCCGAAACGCAGACCCTCTATGTGGAGTTGGTGGAGCGCCTCCTGGCGGTTGAAGCCCGTCGCACGATCGGCCATGCGCCGGGCAGTTTCACGGCCAAGACAGTCAAGGGGGAGACGTATTACTACTTCCAGTATTCAGAGCCCGGCGGCGCAACGCGCCAGGTGTACGTCGGCAAGCGCGCCCCGGCGCTTGAACGGGTCGTGGCGAAATTTGAGTCGGAACGGGACGAATACCGAACGGACCGCGCCCACCTGCAACGGTTGTGCGCGCAACTCAGGGCAGGCGGCGCGCTGGTCACAGACACTGCCTCGGCGCGGATTCTACGGGCCCTGGCAGACAGCGGAGTCTTCCGCCTGGGAGGAGTGTTGATCGGTACGCACGCCTTTGCGGTGCTCGGCAATATATTGGGTACGCGATGGACATCGGCGGATATAAAGACGCAAGATGTCGACGTAGCGGCTGAAACGACGCTGGCCGTCGCACTGCCGGAGATCGCCGCGGACATTCCCAAGGCCCTCGACAGCCTCCAGATGGGTTTCTTGCCGGTTCCCTCCCTTAATCCGAAGAACCCCTCCACTTCCTTCAAGATTCGCGGGAAGCCGCTGCGGGTGGACATCGTGACGCCACAGAAGCGGCCGACATCGCAGAAACCGGTCCTCATCTCGCGGTTCAACGTCGCTGCTCAACCGCTGCCGTTCCTCGATTATCTCCTCGAAGGAGCCGAAGCTGGGGCCATCGTCGACGGCGGGGGCGTGCTCGTGCAGGTGCCCACGCCGGCGCGCTTTGCGCTGCATAAGTTGATCGTGTCGGGAGCGCGGCAGGTTTCGGCTCATGGGAAAAGCCTCAAGGATCTTCATCAAGCGGCGCAGGTGCTGGCGGTGCTGGCCGAGGAACGACCCGGTGATGTCATGCTGGCCTGGGAAGCGATGGAGCGCCGTGGAACCGCCTGGACCCGGCGTCTGCGCGCGGGGTTGAGCGCACTCCAGCGAAAGGACCCCTTCGCACACGAGAAAGTCCTTGAGGTTCTGCCGGCACTGCGAGAAAGACGCCCAGTGGCGTAGGTGCGGAGTTAGTTCGCAGGACATCCTCCTGCGGAAAGACGAGCGTCATCGGCTCGCGATCGACATCCGCCTAATCCAACAAGCCGCCGCGGTCGAGACTGACGGGAACGATGTGGCGCCGGTCAAGACGTGTCTTTGAAGCAGCACGCCGTCCCGCTCTTTCGGCAATTCCTTGCTCAGGGTCAACGAATACAGAGACGGTCTCTCCAAACCGGCAAGCTAGTGCTCAGTTTGAATACTAGGGCCAAAAGGCCCTACAGCAAATTGCTTGATCCGGCTATCACCCTCTGGTAAACAGCAGCGCGCGGTCAATGTATTCTCACGGAGGTCAACTTGTGTCACATGCGGAACGGTATCTGGAAGAAGCAGGGCGTATCATCGAGCTCATGGATCGCGAAATGATCGAGCGTATCGCCGCAGGACTTGCGGACCTGCGCGCAAGGGGCGGCAGGTTGTTTCTATTCGGGGTGGGCGGCAGCGCAGCCAACTGCAGCCATGCGGTGAACGACTTCCGTAAGTTATGCGGCATCGAAGCCTATACGCCGGTTGATAATGTCTCAGAGTTGACGGCTCGGACCAATGATGAAGGTTGGGAAACGGTTTTTGCGGAATGGCTGAAGGTCAGCCGAGCCTGCGGCAACGACGCTGTCCTGGTTTTCTCGGTTGGGGGCGGAGATGCCGAGAACAATATCAGCGTCAATTTAATTCGGGCGCTCGATGAGGCCAAGCGTCGCGGTCTGAAGGTCTACGGAGTGGTGGGAAGGAGCGGGGGATATACCAAGAAAGTCGGCGACGCAGTCGTGATCGTTCCTACTGTCAATCCGGCCCATGTGACTCCACACACCGAAGCCTTTCATGCGGTCGTCTGGCATTGTCTGGTTTCGCATCCCAAGTTGCAAATTGCGGGGACGAAATGGGAGAGCGCAGTCCGGGAGGCGGCCGTCTGACGAATGACTCGCGCCGTCTTTCTCGATCGCGACGGAGTCATCAACGCCGCGGTTGTTCGCGAGGGAAGACCTTATCCGCCCGCGACGCTGGGCGACTTTCGTATCCTGCCGGGGGTGCCGCAAGCTTTACGTGACCTCCGTGACGCGGGTTTTTTGCTGATCGTGGTGACCAACCAGCCTGATGTCGCGCGAGGCCTTCAGAGGCGTGACATCGTCGAGGCCATGCACGAGCGCCTCAGACGGGAATTGCCGATCGATGATATTCAAGTGTGTTACGAGGCGGAAAGTTCGCGCTACAAGCCGAAGCCCGGGATGTTATTGGACGCGGCTAAGGAGCGCGATATCGATCTCTCGCGGAGTTACATGGTCGGGGACCGATGGCGCGATGTCGACTGCGGCCGGGCGGCAGGCTGTTTTACCATTTTCATCGATCGCGGGTATTCGGAAACCTTGCGGGAAGCACCCGATGCAACGTGCGCCGATCTTCCAGAAGCCGTGGCGATCATTCTCCGCCATGCGAACCTTCAACTCACAGGGAGGAGAGCCTGATGACCAAGTTGGCGGATTTGAGGGTCAAGATCTTTGCGGACGGCGCGGATCTCGCCGGCATCAAGACTATGTATGCGAAATCGTGGATCAAGGGATTCACGACCAATCCCACGCTCATGCGGAAAGCCGGTGTGACGGACTACAAAGCATTTGCACAGCAAGTGCTGAAAGCTGTTCCGGATCGACCCGTATCGTTCGAGGTGTTCGCCGACGACTTTGATGAAATGGAAGCGCAGGCGCTCGAAATTGCTTCATGGGGCGCCAACGTCAATGTGAAAATTCCGGTCACGAACACCAAACGCCGGTTTGCCGGTCCGTTGATCTACCGGCTTTCCAGGGCCGGGGTTCGGCTGAATATCACGGCCGTGATGACGTTGGAGCAGGTTCGCGAGATTGTAGAACACCTTGCTCCGGAAACACCGGCGATTATCTCGGTGTTCGCCGGTCGTATCGCCGACACCGGCGTCGATCCGGTGCCGGTGATGCGCGAAGCGCTTCAGATCATGCGGGTGCGACCAAAAGCCGAATTGCTGTGGGCCAGTCCGCGAGAACTGTTGAACATTGTCCAAGCGGACGAAGTCGGCTGCCATATCATCACCGCAACCAATGACATTCTGAATAAGCTCTCATTGCTGGGGAAAAATCACAGCGACTACTCCTTAGAGACGGTGGAAATGTTCTATCGTGACGCAGCGGCCGCCGGCTATACGATTCCCTGCACAAAGCCAGCGGTGATATAGAAGTGCCGAATAACACCACGGGAGCCACGCCTATGCGAAATGTGCTGATTACCGGTGGAGCCGGCTACGTCGGAACGCCGTTGACCCCGCAACTGCTGGACGCCGGGTACAACGTCACCGTTTACGACATCATGTATTACGGCTGCGAATTGAAGCCGCAGCCTCGCCTGAAAATCCTCGAAGCAGACATTCGCGACACCGATGCGTTCCGTCAAGCTTGCGGGGGCGTAGACGCCGTGATCCACCTCGCGTGTATTTCCAACGACGCGGGATTCGAGCTGGACGAGAAACTGAGCGAAGAAATCAACTACAAGTGTTTCGAGCCGATGGTGATGGCGGCCAAAGAGCAAGGCGTCAGGCGCTTCATTTACGCTTCGTCCTCGTCGGTGTACGGTTATTCCGAAGCCCCCCGCGTGACGGAAGAACACCCCTTAGTGCCGCTGACGCTGTACAACAAGTTCAAAGGACTCTGTGAACCTCTGTTGTTTAAGCATCAATCGAAAGATTTCGTGTGCGTGACCATCCGGCCCGCCACCATCTGCGGCTACAGCCCGCGGCAGCGCCTTGATCTCTCGGTCAACATCCTGACCAACCATGCGGTGAACAATAACAAGATCACCGTGTTCGGGGGCGAGCAGCAGCGCCCGAACCTGCACATCCAGGACATGTGCGATCTGTACAAGCTTTTGTTGGAACTACCGGATGAGAAGATCGCGGGCGAGACATTCAATGCGGGTTACCAGAATCAAAGCATTATGGACATCGCCAAGATCGTCAAGAAGGTCGTGCAGGAAGAATTCCCGGAAAAAGGCGATATTCCCATTGTGACGACTCCGTCAAACGATAACCGGTCCTATCGCATCACATCCGACAAGATCGCGGCAAAACTCGGATTCGTGCCGAAGCGGACCATCGAGGATGCGGTGCGGGATCTGTGCCGGGCGTTCAAGGAAGGCAAATTACCCAACAGCCTGACGGACGACAAGTACTACAACGTCAAGGTGTTGAAGAAAATTCGGGCGACATGAAAGCGATTCCCCTCACCCCGACCCTCTCCCCAGTGGGGCGAGGGGGGCTTGGATATCCCTCTCCTCTTGAGGGAGAGGGAGGGTGAGGGGGAGTTGAAAGCTGATGCCTGATCACTTTTCCATACGCGGAATGCCCATCGCCGTCGTAACAGGCGGCGCCGGGTTCATCGGTAGCCACATGGTGGATCTGCTGGTCGAGCGGGGCTTTCGTGTGCGCGTCATTGACAATCTGGTCGGCGGACGTCTTGCCAACCTGG
Organism: Nitrospirota bacterium; assembly: GCA_040755395.1. Classification (NCBI taxonomy): domain Bacteria; kingdom Pseudomonadati; phylum Nitrospirota; species Nitrospirota bacterium. The sequence continues at coordinate 11,466 of JBFMAX010000026.1, read as the reverse complement.
AGCATCATAGGACGAATCCAAACGTTGCGCTGGACGAGCGCGATATCCGCGCGCTTGCCCCTGACGACAAACTGTTCGCCGATACGCGATTTGTGTTCCACTTCGCCGGCATCGGCGATATCGTTCCCTCGATCGAACGGCCTGCGGAGTATCTGTCCGTGAACGTGCAAGGCACCGTGCACGTGCTCGAGGCCGCTCGGCGTGCCGGAGTGCGGAAGGTCGTATATGCGGCGTCATCATCCTGTTATGGATTGGCCGCCGTCCCGACGCGCGAAGACCATCCGATCGCGCCGCAATATCCCTACGCCCTGAGCAAGTATCTAGGCGAAGTCGCCGTGTTTCACTGGCACAAGGTCTACCGCCTCCCCGTCAACTCAATCCGCATCTTCAACGCGTACGGGACACGGTCGCGGACGTCGGGTGCCTACGGGGCGGTGTTCGGGGTGTTTCTACGGCAGAAGCTGGCCGGCAAGCCGTTTACCGTGGTCGGAGACGGGACGCAGAAGCGCGACTTCCTCTATGTCACGGATGTCGCGCGAGCCTTTCTCGCCGCGGCGGAAATCGACAAGACGGGGGAAATTTGGAACCTGGGTGCCGGCAAGCCGCAGTCGGTCAACCGCCTGGTCGAATTGCTCGGCGGCGACGTGGTGCATGTGCCCAAACGGCCGGGCGAACCGGATTGTACCTGGGCCGACATCACGAAGATCAAACGAGATCTTGGATGGACGCCGCGTGTGTCATTCGAGGAAGGAGTCCGCCGGATTCTGGCCGACATTGACTACTGGCGCGATGCGCCGCTCTGGGATGCGGCATCCATCGCGGAAGCCACCAAAACTTGGTTTCACTATTTGGGGAGCCGGTAACGACTATGCCTCCTTCGCTGACGAAGCAGTATGCGCACAAAATCAAGACCGTTGAAGAACTGTGTCGCATTCTCGGTCCCCGCCCCCGAAAACGAAAGGTCATCATGTGCCACGGGGTGTTCGATGTAGTGCATCCCGGCCATCTTCGCCATCTCATCTACGCGAAGAGCAAGGCTGATATTTTGGTCGCCAGCCTGACGGCGGATAAACACATCAGCAAGGGTCATTACCGGCCTCATGTGCCTCAGGAATTGAGGGCGCTGAATCTGGCGGCCTATGAAATCGTCGATTACGTCGTCATCGACGCGAATCCGACACCAATCAGCAATATCAGTAAGTTGCAGCCGGACTTCTTTGCGAAGGGATACGAATACACGGCCAACGGCATGCACCCGAAGACGCAGGAGGAGGCCGAGGCATTGCAGGCATACGGGGGGAAAATCATCTTCACGCCCGGTGATATCGTCTATTCCTCCTCAACGCTGATCGATCTGGCGCCGCCCAGCATTAAACTGGAGAAACTTTTGACGCTCATGGAGGCCGAAAAGCTCACGTTTCGACGCCTCCGGGAGCATCTTGAACGGTTGAGGGGGAAACGGATCCATGTGGTGGGTGACACCATCGTGGACAGCTACACGCACACGACCTTGATCGGGGGGCAGACGAAGACCCCGACGATGAGCGTGCTCTATGAGCGCCGCGACGATTACATCGGGGGCGCGGCGATCGTTGCCGAACATATGCGGGCGGCCGGCGCAGAGGTGGTCTTCTCCACGGTACTCGGCGATGATCCGCTGAAGGATTTCGTGTTGGACGGACTGAAGAAATCCGGGGTTGACTGCCGTCCAATCATTGATCCGACGAGACCGACCACCAATAAGAACGCGATCGTAGCCGGCGGGTATCGGTTGCTGAAGATCGATACGCTGGATAATCGGTCGATCTCCGATGAAATCGTTCAACAGCTTGCGCAAGCGATCACGGACACGTCCTGCGATGCCGTGGTGTTCAGCGACTTCCGCCACGGCATGTTCAATCGCCGGACAATACCGAGGTTGATCGCGGCTATTCCCAAATGCGTGTACAAGGTAGCGGACAGTCAAGTCGCCAGCCGCTGGGGCAATATCACGGACTTCAAAGGCTTCGACCTCATCACGCCCAACGAACGCGAAGCCAGATTCGCGTTGGCCGACCAGGATTCGGGGATCCGCCCGCTTGCTTCGGCCCTGTACGACGCGGCGCAATGTAAGACCTTGATCCTGAAGCTCGGCGAGCGTGGGGTGCTCACCTGCCGGAACAGCGATCACGAATCCCTGGACTCCTTTGTTGTGGTCGAATCTTTCGTCGATCGGGTCGTGGACGCAGTCGGCGCCGGCGATGCCTTACTGGCCTACGCGACCCTGGCCATGCTCGAGACGGGAAAAGATGCGGTCGCCACGATTTTGGGTTCGCTGGCTGCAGCCTGCGAGTGTGAGTGTGACGGAAATGTACCGGTCACGCCCGAAGCTGTCCGCCGCAAGATCGACGCCGTTGAGCGACAGGCGAAGTACCTTTGACCCCCTCCCCGTGACCTTCCCCCTTCAAGGGGGAGGGGAGGGTGAGGGTGAAGCGGAGCGATAACCCTTCCCATGCGTGCCATCGTCGTCGGTCTGGGCGTGCAGGGTTATAAACGCCGTCGGGTCGCGGGGCCGGATTATGTCGCCTCGGTGGACCCGGTGAACACGGAGGCCGAGTACCGATCCGTCGAAGAGGTTCCGTTGTCTTCCTATGACACGGCGCTGGTCTGCATCCCCGATGAACCGAAAGTCGAGGTGCTGACCTATCTGTTGACTCATGGCAAACATGTGCTGGTTGAAAAACCGTTGTGGGCGAAAGACGAAGAGCAGATCACGCGCCTCGAGCGATTGGCGCGCGCCAAAGGCGTGGTCTGCTACACGGCGTACAACCATCGCTTCGAGCCGCACTATGTCCGTATGAGGGATCTCATCGCCTCGGGCAAGCTCGGCGCGCTCTACCGCTGCCGGATGTTTTACGGCAACGGCACAGCGCGGCTCGTGCGCGATTCGGTGTGGCGCGATCAGGGCGCAGGCGTACTGCCGGACTTGGGTTCACATTTGTTGGACACGGCGAGGTTCTGGTTCGGCGAGTTGGGTGAGGAGTTCCGGATTGTCTCGGCGGATTGCTTCGAAAACCGGGCGCCCGATCACGTGGTTATGGTGTCGAACGCGACAAGGCCCAAGGTGGAGTTCGAAATGACCCTCCTCTCTTGGCGGAACCATTTCACCTGCGATCTCTTCGCCGAGAAGGGCAGCGCGCATATCAGGTCGCTGTGCAAATGGGGTCCGACGACCTTCACCTATCGCCAGCGGATCCTGCCGTCGGGGCGTCCACCGGAGGAGTCCGTCACGCTCGTACAGGATGATCCGACCTGGGCGCTCGAGTACGCCCACTTCAAGTCCCTCTGCGAACGGGGCACGCAGACCGATTTGTCCAATGATCGATGGCTGAATCGCCTCCTGAGAAGGCTGAGTGAAGAAGCGATAGCGAGCAGTAGCCCCAATCGCCCCCTCACTCCGCCCTCTCCCCGAAGGGGCGAGGGGAAGCGATGAGTTCGTCATCGCCCGGAATCTTCGGCCTCTCCCCCCGGTGGGCAATGGCTAGGGTGAGGGAGAATTTGATGCATCACGGATCGCGATCATGAAACCCGTCATCGGTTTCGCGGGCATGACCCATCTCGGCATCAACTCCGCGGCCGCATCGGTCGGACGAGGATTTGAGACCGTCTGTTTTGATCCCGATCCTGCGTTGGTCGCACGGCTCCGAAGCGGCCGGTTGCCCGTCAGTGAGCCGGGTCTGCCGGAGCTTCTCCGGCAGCATGCCGGTGTCATCGGCTATACCGCCGATGCCCGCGAGCTAGCGCGCTGCGACGTCGTGTACGTTGCCGCCGATGTGCCGACCGACGATCATGCACAGAGTGACCTGTCAGGAATCCGAGTCTTGACCGAGCAAGTCGCAACGGCGCTGGCGCAAGATACGGTCCTCGTGATTCTCTGTCAGGTCCCGCCGGGCTTCACACGCAGCCTTCCGCTGCCCAAGAATCGGCTCTACTATCAGGTCGAGACGCTGATTTTCGGCCGAGCAGTGGAGCGGGCCATGCATCCGGAACGATTCATTGTCGGATGCGCGGATTCCGACCAGCCATTGCCCAGGGCCTACCAACAGTTTCTTTCAGCCTTCGGTTGTCCGATCCTGCCCATGCGGTACGAAAGCGCCGAGATGGCCAAGATCGCGATCAACTGCTGCCTGGTCGCCTCCGTCACCGTCGCCAACACGCTGGCCGACCTCAGCGAGCGGATCGGCGCCGACTGGTCCGAGATCGCGCCGGCGCTCAAGCTCGACAAACGCATCGGGCCGCACGCCTATCTCGCACCGGGCTTGGGGTTGGCCGGCGGCAATTTAGAACGGGATCTGGCGACGGTGTTGCATCTCACGGAAGCGACGGGAAGTGAAGCCGGGCTGATCAAATCCTTCCTGTGGAACAGCCGTCACCGGCGCGACTGGGCGCTCCGAATTCTGCACGAGCACGTATTGGCGGAGAATCCGAAGGCGGTCATCGGCGTGCTGGGTCTGGCCTATAAAGAAAACACCCATTCGACCAAGAACTCGCCCGCGCTGGCTTTGATCGCTCATCTCACACCCTGGCGGGTGCGGGTCTTCGATCCGGTCGTACCGGCGTCGACCGCCGGGCATCCCGGTGTCACGGCGTGTGCATCCGCGCTGGAAGTCGCACAGGGCGTGGATGCCATGGTGATCATGACGCCGTGGCCGGTGTTCCGCGACCTCAAGGCCGATCAACTCGCCCGGACGATGGCGGGCCGCGCCGTCATTGATCCCTACCGCGTCCTGGACGGTAAGGCCGTTGCGGCGGCCGGGCTGGACTATTTCACGCTCGGCGCTCTGCCGCTGCGCGCCTCTCATCATTCCCCTCTCCCCTGATGATTTTAGAAGATACCTCTCCCCTCTGGGGAGAGGATAAAGGTGAGGGGGAGAGAGGAGGGTGAGGGGTGGTGGAGACGAAACGCCGGGCTCAACATGACTTTGCAAGGACCCTGCGACGAAATCAAACGGATGTAGAGCGTGTGCTATGGAGGAATCTTCGATCTCGTCAGTTCCAAGGCCTGAAATTCCGAAGGCAACATCCGATCGGTCCCTATATTGTCGATTTCTGCTGCCCTGAGCGTTTCGTCGTCATTGAGCTTGATGGTGGTCATCATAGTGATCAAGAGCAGGCGGACAGACAGCGCACGGCATTTCTGGAAGCCAAAGGGTTTCGCGTTCTTCGCTACTGGGACAATGATGTCATGAGAAATCTTGGTGGCGTACTGGAGGACATTGGTCAGGCTATGAGCAACCCTCACCCCGGCCCTCTCCCTAGAAGGGCGAGGGGTAAAGGATGAATCTGCTCTCTCCCCTTGGAGGGAAAGGATGAGGGGAAATAAAAGGTATTCTCCCTCTCCTCTCTGAGGAGAGGGAGGGGGTGAGGAGGAGAATTAAAATGAGAGGCAAGACCGCACGTGCTTGAGCACTTGAACCCCAAACCAGCCAAACCCTCCCGCGTCGTCATTCTCGGCGCCGGGGGATTCGTCGGCGGGGCGATCGGAAAACGGCTGGAGTCTGACGGTGTCGCGACGCTGCCGCTCACCCGCAAGGAACTGGACCTGCTGGCGGACGGCGCGTCGGCAAAGCTGAAAGGCCTGCTCAAGCCGTCGGACAGCGTGGTCATGGTGTCGGCGATCGCGCCGGCCAAGACAGTCCCGATGCTGATGCAGAATCTCAAAATGGCCGAGGCGGTCTGCGCCGCGCTGGCCGAGACGGAGATCGCGCACCTGGTGTATATCAGCTCCGACGCGGTCTATGCCGATGATGCGAACCCTGTGACCGAGGAGTCAACGTGCGCGCCGTCCACGATTCACGGCATGATGCATGCGGCCCGTGAGCTGATGCTGAAAAACTCCACCAAGGCTCCGGTGGCCATGCTGCGGCCCACGCTGATCTACGGCGCCGATGATCCGCACAACGGTTACGGCCCCAACCGTTTCCGGCGGGAGGCCCAGAAAGGCGGGCCGATCATGATTTTCGGCGAAGGCGAAGAGCGGCGCGACCATGTGCTCGTGGACGATGTGGCGAGGATTGCAACGCTCGTGCTGAGCCGCCGCAGTGCCGGTACGCTCAATGTGGTTACCGGGGTCTCCACCTCGTTCCATGACATCGCGCAGATGATCGCCAGGCAGTACGGCGTGGCTGTGAAGAGCCAACCGCGTCCGGGACCCAGACCGCACCTGCTGCACCGGTTCTTCGACATCACCAACTGTCTCAAGGCGTTCCCGACATTTCACTATACGCCATTGGCCAAGGGATTGGAGTTGGTGCGCAACGCCCCCTCACCCTGACCCTCTCCCCCTCAGGGGGAGAGGAGATGGTGAGGGGGGGCTAGAGGTGAGGTATATGGCCGAAGTGAACCTGCTCGCGCGATTGCCGAGGACCAAGCGCAACATCCAGAAGCGCGCCGAGGCCAAGGACCCGGCGGTGATCGCCATATCCAAGCAGTACGGGGAGATGTATTTCGACGGGCCGCGCGAATACGGTTATGGCGGCTATCGCTACGATGGACGCTGGATTCCGGTTGCGGAAGACATCATTAAGCATTTCGACCTCAAGCCTGGCGACCGCGTGCTGGACGTCGGCTGCGCCAAGGGGTTTCTGGTCAAAGACCTCATGAAAGTCTGCCCGGGGCTGGAGGCGTTCGGCCTGGATGTCTCGCTCTATGCGCTGATGCACTGCGAACCGGAGGTCATCGGGCGTCTGCATCTTGGCACCGCCGAAAAGCTGCCCTTCCCGGACAAGAGTTTCAATGCGGTACTGAGCCTCAACACGGTTCACAATTTTCCTCGACCGCGGGCGATTAAAGTCATGCAGGAGATTCAGCGTGTCTCCGGCGGAAGGGCCTTCGTCCAGGTGGACAGCTACCACACGCCGGAGCAGAAAGAAATTTTCGAAAGCTGGGTCCTAACCGCAGAATTTCACGATTACCCGGACGGCTGGCTGAAGGTGTTTCAAGAGGCGGGGTACACAGGGGATTATTACTGGACGATCATCGAGTGAGTTCCGTAGAATGCCCCCTCGCGTCGCTCGTTTGTCACCCTAACCCCAACCCTCTCCCATCAAGGGAGAGGGAGAAAAAGGGGGGCGTCGGATATGAATGAGGGGCCTCTCACCGCACGATGATTACCCTCTCCCCTGGCGGGAGAGGGGAGGGTGAGGGGGGAGAATCAAATTGGAGAACATGCAATGAAACGATACGCAGTCCTCGGTGGTGGAGGGTCATTCGGCATTCATACTTCGAAATATCTGCTCGAACAGCCGGACACGGAACGTGTCATCGGCATCGGGCGCAATCCACCACGGCCGGAGCCGTTCACGCTGAACGTCGGCAAGGGCGATAAGCGGTACTCCTACCATGCCTACCACGTGACGTACGAGCTGGACCTGCTACTGGAGTTGCTCGACAAGGAGAAGCCGCAGGTCATTATCAACTATGCAGCTCAGGGAGAAGGAGCGGTGTCGTGGAGGCACTCCTGGCGGTTTTTTGAGACCAACTCCATGGCCCTGGCTCGGCTGGCTGAGGAGCTGATGAAGCGGCCGTGGCTTGAACGCTTCATCCAGATTGGCACGTCGGAGATGTACGGATCCGTTGACCATCCCACGAAGGAGGATGAGCCGATCAAACCTACCAGCCCCTACGCGGCCTCAAAAGTCGCCTTTGATATGTATCTGATTTCTGTCCACAAGTTTCTCAAGTTTCCCATGAACATAATCAGGCCATCCAATGCCTATTGCCCGGGCCAGTTGCTCCACCGTGTCATTCCCAAAGCGGTGGTCTGCGGGTTGACCGGCAGGAAGCTGCCGCTTCAGGGCGGCGGTCGCGCCGAAAAGTCGTATATCCATGCCCGGGATTTAGCTCGCGCCATTCATCTCGTGGCAGTAAAAGCTCCCCTAGGGACCGTGTACAACGCCGGTCCGCCGAAGCCCATTTCGATCCGGGCATTGGTCGAAACTGTGGCCAAGGTCATGGGCATCCCGTTCGAGCAGTTGTGCCAGGTCACGGAGGACCGACTAGGGCAAGATTCCCGCTACTGGCTGGACTCCTCGGCCATCAAGCGCGATGTCGGCTGGGAGCCGCAGATCAGCCTCGAAGAGGGCATCAAAGAAATGGTCGAGTGGGGCATGAAATATCTCGATGTCCTAAAAGACTGGCCCATGGACTACACCCTGCGCGCGTAGACTTTCTCTGAAACTCCTCTCGCTCCAAAATCCCTTTTACTTGAAGGAGAGGGGACGGCGAGGGGGCTTCCCCAAAACCCTCTCTTCCTGGTGGGAAAGGGCTAGGGTGAGGGAGAGGCGGAAAGCAGAAAACCCAACGGAGATGACAGTGAGCAGTAAAGAGCGAACACTCGACCTGGCCGGGGCCCGCAGGCGTTGTCTGTTCTATCGCCGTCGCATCCTGGACATCTCGCAGCAAGTGACGGCCTTACATGTTGCGCCTGCCTTCTCCTGCCTGGAAATGGTGGATCTTATCTGCCATGTCCTGATGCGGCCGGATCCGCAACACACCAATCCCCGGCGATTCCTCGATAGTTTCATCATGTCGAAAGGGCACGGTTGCCTCGCCCAGTACGTGATTCTTGAAGACTTGGGCATTCTCGCCAAGACGGATCTCGATCGGTACTGTACACCGGCCGGGCAACTCGGTGCGCACCCGGACTACGGCGTGCCGGGGATCGAGGCCTCCACCGGGTCACTCGGCCACGGGCTGGGGATTGCCACCGGGATGGCCTATGCCGAGAAACTCAAGGGGAGCGACCATCGGACCTACGTGATGCTCTCCGACGGTGAGTTTCAAGAGGGCTCCACATGGGAAGCCATGATGATGGCCGCCAACCTGAAGCTCACGAACCTCATCGCGTTCATGGACCTCAACGATTTCGGCGGACTGGCGCGGATGAGCGAGGGGCATCCGGCTTTTTATCCGGTGCTGGACAAGGCGCGGGCATTCGGGTGGGAAGCGGCCGAGGTCAACGGCCACGACGCCCAGGCGGTGTTCGAAGCGGTGATGAACCGTTCGGGTCGGCAGCCGTTCCTGTTGGTCGGCCGGACGGTCAAGGGCAAAGGCGTCTCTTTTATGGAGCACGTGAACATTTGGCACTACCGATCACCGAGCAAAGAGGAATACCAAAAGGCGCTGGCCGAGTTGGCGGAGGTGGTCGCGTGAGGAATACGTTCGCCGATACTTTCTACGAAGCGGGCAAGCGCGACAAGCGGCTGGCGGTAGTCGTGGCCGATATCTCGCCGGCCGGCTCCATCCAGAAATTTCGCGAAGATTTCCCGGACAGATTTGTAAACACCGGGGTCTCCGAACAGATCATGATCGGCATGTGCGCCGGCATGGCGCTGCGCGGATTGCAGCCGTTTGCCTACACCATTGCGACGTTCACACTGTTTCGGCCGTTCGAGTTTGTTCGCGACGACCTGTGTTATCAAAATTTGCCGGTCACGGTCGTGGGGATCGGGGGCGGCGTCACCTATTCGACGTTGGGCGGAACGCACCACGCGATGGAAGACGTGGCGGTCGCAGCGGCCATCCCCAACATGACCGTCATCGCACCGTGCGATCCCGCGGAAACCAGAGCCGCCACGTTGTGGTGTGCGGGACAGACGCGCGGGCCGGTGTATCTCCGGCTGGGAAAAGCAGGGGAACCCGACTTCACCTCCAAGGCGCCGGAACCCTGGGAGTTCGGGAAGCTCCGGTACCTCAAACGGGGCAAGGATGTCTGTATTCTGACCTACGGCCCGATTATGAAAGTGGCAGCCGGCCTGGCGGAGCGATTCGAAAAGGCGGGAAAGACGGTGTCTGTCGTGTCGGTGCATACCCTGAAACCGCTCGACCGGGACGGCATCGCGGATGCCTTGAAGAACCATGGGCAGGTGGTGGTGATCGAAGAAATGGTGCCGCGCGGATCGCTGGCCGGCCAGGTGAAAGAAATCGCCTGGGACCGCCGCGCCCGATGCCGGCTCGACACGTTTACACTTCAGGATCGGTTCATCCATAACTACGGCTCGCACCAAGATCTGCTCGCCGCCCACGGACTCGACCTCACGTCCATCTCGGTCGCACTTGGTCTGGCATGACGGTCTACACAGTTCGTCTCGCACTCTATAACTCTGTCTGATTATGCAAGTGAATGCTGGTTTGCGAGAGGCGATAGTGCCAGAGACAGGGTTGGGATTGCCTACCGTGTCCGTTCTCATGCAGAACTACAACCACGGAAAGTATTTGGTGAGGGCGCTTCAAGCCCATCTGCAACAGACTATTCCTCCGCTAGAAATTATTGTCGTTGATGACGCCTCGACAGACAACAGTCGTGACGTTATCGAGGAAATTGCTCTCAAACACACCTGCGTTCGGCCAATCTATCATGCTGTCAATCGCGGTGTGGTATCGGCGATGAATACCGGTTTAGCCGAAGCGAAAGGATATTATGTCTGCTTCGCCGCCGCTGATGACTTGGTTGCTCCCGAGTTTCTTGCGCGGTCAGTGGAGATACTGGTACAGCATCCTGAGGCTGGTTTCTGTTTTTCGGATCCTGCTGAGTTACTTGGCGATACGGGAGTTACACGTGCCTTTCCGCTATTTCTGAGCGAGAGTCCATGTTTCTTCTCGCCGTGCGAATTGGAGAGAGTATTAACATGCAATTTTTTTAGCTTTTCATCCAACTCGATTGTGTATCGACGAGATGCACTGCTACGGGCCGGAGGTTTTCGCGAAGAGCTCCGCTGGTACACGGACTGGTTCCTCAATTTCGTACTGGCATTTCGGTACGGCGCCTGTTATGTCCCTCGCGTGCTGTCCTTCTTCAGGGTTCTTGATAATTCTTATTCAACTCAAGGCAGGCGACAATCAACGACGCAGAGAGAGTTGCTCTATCGTGTCCTGGATCTGTTAGGAACCCCAGAGTACGGGGATGTTGCGCCTTGCTTTCGGCGAGCGGGTATCGTAACGGATATGCGAACAAGGAGTCTGCTATGGCTTCTGGCTTCGCGTCGACACCGGTCCTATCTCACTCTACAATTATGTTTTCGTTTGCTGTTTAGTGGTCTGTGGACTATGGCAAGGCCAAATACCCCCGTTTGGCTACGGCAAGCGGCACGCTGGCTGATAGGGAGGCCGACACGGAGGATGGTGGCTTGTCGGCAAGCAACTACTCATCATGGCAGAGTATAGGTAAAAGGAATTCCGGCATTTCGATCCTTGGCAATATTGAACAGCCAAACAGCACTTGCACGGGCGAAGGTGACTCTAGGTGATATCCGACACCTCTAACCCAATATTATAGTTCTGTGATGTCTAAACTTTCTGTGAGTAGAACCTATCTCAAAATTGCTTGAGTAGCATGGCGATGCAAGCGAGTTGCACAAAACCCAGGAAGTTGGTGGCGTAGTATTCCCAGCGAATCAGTAAGCGCCGCTTCCATTGCAACCATGCAAA